>SFFY01000001.1 GCA_004556745.1 Bacteroidales bacterium
GTCCCATACCGCTCTTTGTCTTTATCTTCTCCCAAAGATGGTACTCGGAAGCCTTCACCTCGTCACTCTGGGGGTCGGCCTTCACCTTTTCCATTATCTGGTCGATCTTCTCAAGTTCAAGGTCAACGATGTCATCCATCACCCTCTGTGCCATAAAGACATGTTTCTTGAAGAGGTCGTAGTCGAAATACGCCTCCGGTGTAAACGGGTTGACCACGTATGAATAGAGATTGATGCTGAGCAGACGGCAGGAATCGTAAGGACAAAGCGGTATCTCGCCGCAAGGATTGGTTGATACTGTACGGAACCCAAGGTCGGCATAGCAGTCGGGGATACTCTCGCGGGTGATGGTGTCCCAGAACAACACTCCCGGCTCGGCGCTCTTCCATGCGTTGTGGACTATCTTCCCCCACAGTCGCTTGGCGTTCACCTCCTGGGTGAACTGGGGATTGTCGCTGTCGATGGGGAACTGCTGCACGTATGGCTTGTCCTCGACGGCACAGCGCATAAACTCGTCATCAATCTTCACCGAGACATTCGCTCCGGTAACCTTGCCCTCTGTCATCTTGGCATCAATGAACGACTCTGAGTCGGGATGCTTGATACTCACTGAAAGCATCAGCGCGCCACGTCGGCCGTCCTGAGCCACCTCGCGGGTGGAGTTGCTATAACGCTCCATAAAGGGGACGAGACCTGTGGAGGTGAGTGCGGAGTTGTTAACCGGTGACCCTTTGGGACGCAGGTGAGAGAGGTCGTGCCCCACTCCGCCGCGACGCTTCATCAACTGCACCTGTTCCTCGTCGATACGGAGTATGGCACCATAGGAATCGGCGTTGCCATCGAGACCGATGACAAAACAGTTGCTCAGGGATGCCACCTGGTGGTTGTTGCCTATACCTGTCATAGGGCTACCGGCGGGTATCACATATCGGAAATGGTCGAGCAGGGCAAATACCTCTTCGGCTGTCATCGCATTGCTGTACTTATTTTCGATGCGTGCCACCTCATTGGCTATACGCCAGTGCATCTGTTCTGGCGACTGCTCGAAAATGTTTCCGAAGCTATCCTTCATGGCGTATTTGTTAACCCACACACGGGCTGCAAGTTCGTCGCCGGCGAAGTACTTCAAAGAGGCCTCGTAAGCCTCATCGTAAGTGTAAGTTTTTAAAGGTTCCATTACTAAGTTTTATCAATTGCGGCGCAAAGTTACTAACTTTCATATAAGCGGCAAAACAAAACCGCTCATTTTTTGCACCTTGCACGTAAGATAGCGGCAAAAACAAAGCCCGGGCGCTTTCTCCTGATACAGTTTTCACCGTCTGCACAGACAGCACAGACTATTTGCGCAGAGCGTGAAAACTATCTGCCTGACAGTTTTTATTATCAGCAAGATAATTTTCCCTTTCTCTCTGATATTTTTTCCTGTCTGCGCAGAAAGTTTTTGTTACAAAGTTTGAAACACGTATTACAAAGTTTGTAACATGCGTTACAAGGTTTCTAACAAGCGTTACAAACTTTGTAACAAAAAATTTCTTGGGGATAATGAAAAATGTATGCGCAGAAAGAAAAAAAATATCACGGAGATAATGAAAAATATCTCCGTGATAGTCTGAATGTACTTATAAGTTGGTCCGGTCCTGCAATGCAGGAAGTTATTCTATCTTCTTGATGAGCTGGTATCCGCGCTGCACAATGTCGTTTTTCGTGTTGAAGAGACGGAGGTATTCGCTGCGGTCCCAGATGTTGTAGGCTATGAGGGTTTTGAGCGTGAAGCGCAGGTCTTCTATGGCCGACTTGCGCTCAGCGTCGTCTTTGGGCTTCACGCCTTTCTTCTCGGCAGCGGCGAGCACCTCGTCGATGAGGTCATCGGGGGTGGTGAAATGCTTTTCGTAGTCGGCAAAGGCCTTATAACGCCTAAGCACTTTCGTGCGGTTGCGGTCTACGTAGCGCAGGGCATAGTCGTTGATGAGGTTGTGGCGGCGTATGGCGATGTAATATTTTGAGTAGGTGGCGGTGTCAAGCGGCACGAACTCGTCGGGCATAATGCCGCCCCCGCCGTAAACGATGCGTCCTTTGACGAGCGTGCGGTAAACCTTCGTGGAGTCGAGGTGTATGCTGTCGATGCAGGTGAGTTCGCCGTGCTCGTAGCGCGTGTTGATGTCGCTGTCGTAATCTTCTTTCCTGCCTTTCACGTAGGGCTTCTGAATGCAACGACCGGAGGGCGTGAAGTAATGGCTCACGGTGAGGCGTATCATGGCTCCGTCGGGCAGGTCAATGGGACGCTGCACAAGCCCCTTGCCGAAGGTGCGGCGGCCCACTATGAGGCAGCGGTCGTGGTCCTGCAAGGCGCCGCTCACAATCTCGGCTGCCGAGGCGGAAGTTTCGTCAACGAGCACCACGAGGGGTTCTTTCGTCCACAAGCCGCCACCTTTGGCGTCGAGCGTCATGCGCGGCGTGGAGCGTCCGTCGGTGTAGACAATGAGCGCACCGCTTTCAAGAAATTCTCCCGCCACGTCCTGTGCTGCCATGAGGTAGCCGCCGCCGTTCTGCTCGAGGTCGAGAATAAGGCGCTTCATGCCCTGCTCTTTGAGTTCCTTGATTTTGGCGCGCAGCTCGCTGCCGGTAGTCTGTCCGAAGCGGTCGATGCGGATATAGCCCACCTCTTCATCCATCATATACGCGCCCTCAATGGTGTGCACGGGTATCTTGTCGCGCTTCACGGTGAAGTAGAGCACTTCGGGCACGCTGCGGCGCACGATGCCGAGGGTCACTTTCGTGCCTTTCGGGCCGCGCAACTTCTTCATGATGTCGGTGCGATCCATCTTCACGCCGGCAATAGTGTCTTTGTCTACGAAGACGATGCGGTCGCCGGCAAGGATACCTGCCCGCTCGCTCGGTCCTTTGGAAATGGTCTGTATCACCACGAGCGTGTCTTCCACCATGTTGAATTGCACGCCGATGCCCTCGAAGCTGCCTTCGAGGGGTTCGTTGAGTTTCTTGGTTTCTTCAGGATTGGAATAAGAGGAATGCGGGTCGAGCTCTTTGAGCATTCCGCGGATGGCATCTTCGGCGAGCTTCTTCTGGTCTACGGTGTCCACGTAGAGGGAGATGATGGCCGCCTGCGCCACTTGCAGTTTCTTAAACTGCTCGAAGTCGAGGTCGTTGAGGTTTTGTGCCGGTGCCGTCAGCGAACAAAGGGCGGCTATCAGGAGAAATGCGATTTTTTTCATCTATACAATTATATATATATATGTTTTTTCCACGAATTATTTTTTGCCCACGTCACGGATTATTTTTTGCCCACGAATCTCACGAATCTACACGAATTTCTTTGTCCTCTGTATTAATGGCGACCTGTTCGGTCGCACGAATTTTCACTAATCCAATCATTGCATTCAATAATTTCGGCTTCGCACACATTCGTGAGATTCGTGCGACCGAACAGGTCGCCATTATATTCATTGCAAACAATTCGTGTAGATTCGTGAGATTCGTGGGCTAAAAAATATATCATTCGTAGGGCAAAAAAATTATCCGTGGCGTGTATGCGTTAATGCGGCAGGAACTCCGAGACGTCTTTGCCAAAGGCGAGCAGTTCGCGCACCACGCTCGACGACACGGCAGAATACTGCGGGTCGGTGAAGAGCAGCACGGTTTCCACGCCGGAGAGCGTCTTGTTCATCACGGCAATGTCGCGCTCATATTCGAAGTCCTTCACCGAGCGCAAGCCGCGCAGAATGAAGTCAGCGCCTTCGCGGCGGGCAAGGTCGATGGTGAGGTCGGAATAGGCCACCACCTTGACACGCGGTTCGCCGGCATAGAGCCGCGCGATGCTTTCCACGCGGCTGTCGGCCGTTTGCAGCGGACGCTTGTGCTCGTTCACGCCCACACCGATAACGATGCGCTCGAACATGCCGAGTCCGCGCGCCACGATGTCAGCGTGCCCCACGGTGAAGGGGTCGAACGAACCGGGAAATATTGCGATTGAGTGCATAGGATTGTTTTAGTAGACGAGTAGACGAGTTATTCATCTTCAACGGGGTCTTCTTCCACGACGAGGTTATCAATGATAAAGCCTTGGCGCTCCATGGTATTCTTGCCCATGTAGTATTCGAGCAGTTCCGCCACCTTGTCGCTCTTGTGGAGCGTGACGGGTTCGAGCCTCATCTCCGGGCCGATAAAGTGGGCAAACTCGGGCGGCGAGATTTCGCCAAGTCCTTTGAAGCGGGTGATTTCGGGGTCGGGGCCAAGCTTTTCTATGGCAGCGAGGCGTTCCTCTTCGCTGTAACAGTATATCGTTTCAAACTCCGAGCGTTCTGACTGCTGCGTCTTTTTCAGAATGGCCGCGCCGGCGGAGTCGGCCTTGATGGTGCGGGGCGCGGCATCAGCGGCAGCGCGGGTTTTCTTCTTCTTGTTGCGCACGCGGAAGAGCGGCGTTTGCAGGATATACACGTGGCCTTTCTTGATGAGGTCGGGGAAAAATTGCAGGAAGAAGGTGATCATCAGCAGGCGTATGTGCATGCCGTCCACGTCGGCATCGGTCGCCACGATGACCTTGTTGTAGCGCAGCCCGTCCAGCCCGTCCTCGATGTTGAGTGCGGCTTGCAGGAGGTTGAACTCCTCATTTTCGTAGACCACCTTTTTCGTCAGCCCGAAGCAGTTGAGCGGCTTTCCGCGCAGCGAGAACACGGCCTGCGTGCCCACGTCGCGGCTTTTGGTGATGGAGCCGCTGGCAGAGTCGCCCTCGGTGATGAAGATGGCAGAGTCGAGGCGCGGGTCGCGCTCGTCTTCTTCCTCTTCCCCACCCTTGCGCTTGGTCTTGGGCACGGGGTCGTTGAGGTGAATGCGGCAGTCGCGCAACTTGCGGTTGTGCAGGTTGGCCTTCTTGGCACGCTCGCGCGCCAGTTTCGTAACGCCGGCAATGGCCTTGCGCTCCGATTCGCTTTCCTGTATCTTCTGGCGGATCACTTCTGCCACGTCAAGGTGCTTGTGGAGGAAGTTGTCCACGTTTTCTTTGATAAAGTCGCCCACAAACTTATTCACGCTCACGCCCGAGAGGGGGAAAGGATTGCCGTTGCGGTCCTTGTCGGGAGCCATGGTGAGCGAGCCGAGTTTGATTTTCGTCTGGCTCTCAAACATCGGCTCTATCACGCGCACGGCAATCGCCGCCACGAGGCCGTTGCGCACGTCCTGCACGTCGAAGTTCTTGTCGAAATATTCCTTGATGGTGCGGGCAATGTGCTCCTTGAACGCGCTTTGGTGCGTGCCGCCCTGCGTGGTGTGCTGCCCGTTCACGAACGAGTAGTATTCCTCGCCATACTGCGCCGTGTGGGTGAAGGCAATGTCTATGCCCTCGCCTTTGAGGTGCACGATGGGGTAAAGCCCGGGGGCGGTCATATTGTCGGAGAGCAGGTCTTCGAGGCCGTTGCGGCTGATGATGCGGCGGCCGTTGTGATAGATGGCAAGTCCCGTGTTGAGGTAGGTGTAGTTGCGGAGCATCGTCTGCACAAACTCGCTGCGGAAGCGGAAGTCGCCGAAGAGTTCCGTGTCCGGCTCGAAATAGATGTACGTGCCGTTTTCCTCCTCCGTGTCTGCGTACACGTCGCTCACGAGCACGCCGCGCTCAAAGGTGGCTTCGTGCATCTTGCCGTCGCGGTGGGAGCGGGCGATGAACTTGCGGCTCAGGGCGTTCACGGCTTTCAGGCCCACGCCGTTCAGACCCACGCTGGCGGTGAATACGGAAGTGTCGTACTTCGCGCCGGTGTTGAGTTTCGACACGGCGTCCACGAGGCTGCCCAAGGGAATGCCGCGCCCGTAGTCGCGGATCGAGGCCGACTTGTTTTCCTCAACGTTCACCTCGATGCGCTTGCCGAAGCCTTCGTTGAACTCGTCGATGCTGTTGTCGATGCTTTCTTTCAGGAGCACGTAGATGCCGTCTTCGGCGTGCGAGCCGTCGCCGAGTCGCCCGATGTACATACCGGGGCGGGTGCGGATGTGGTCGGTATCTTCAAGATGCCTGATTTTGCTTTCGTCGTAAATTACGGGAGTTGGCATGGGGATTTGGAATATATATTATATGTCCTTCCGATAGCACCTTCTACGCTTGTGCTGCTCGGTCTTGAAATATTGCCATTGGCTCTGCACCTTGTCGTTCTGCTCCAATTCCGGGTTGCTCTCGGCGTAGACAAAACCGAGTTGCTTGTAAATGGGAATGAGGTCGGTGAAGAGCAGGGCGTTCACGCCCTTGCCCTGATAGTCGGGGCGCACCGCCACAAGCAGCAGGTCGAGGGCTTCGGGGCGTTTCCAGAAGAGGGCTTTCAGCAAATGCCACCAGCCAAAGGGCAGCAACTTGCCTTTGGCCTTTTGCAGGGCTTTCGAGAGCGAAGGCATCGAGATGCCCACCGCCACCAACTCGCCCTCGGCGTTCTCCACGAGCGTCACCATGCGCAGGTCGAGCACGGGCACATACATCTTCACGTAAGCGTCGATTTGCTTCTGCGTCATGCGCGAAAAGCCGAAGAGCGGCTCGTAGGCATCGTTGATCAGTTCGAAAATCTTGTGCGTGATGCCCGAGGTGAGGGCTTCGTATTTGCTCTTGATTTTGCGAATGCGCAGACCGTACTTTTGGGAAATGATGTAGGCGATGCGCTGATGCTTTTCGGGTATACCGTCGGGGATGTAGATTTTCATCTCCACCCAGTCGGCCGCCTTTTCAAGGCCGAGACGCTCAATGTGCTTGGGATAATAGGGATAATTGTAAATCGTGGCCATCGTGGAGAGCTGGTCGAAGCCCTCAATGAGCATGCCCTCGGCGTCCATATCGGTAAAGCCAAGCGGACCGGCAATCTCCGTCATGCCGCGCTCGCGCCCCCACGCTATGACCGTGTCGATGAGCGCGCGGCTCACGTTTTCGTCGTCGATGAAGTCAATCCAGCCGAAGCGCACCTGCTTCTTGTTCCAACGCTCGTTGGCGCGGCGGTTGATGATCGCCGCCACGCGCCCCACTACCTTACCGCCTTTGAGGGCGAGGAAATAGTCTGCCTCGCAAAACTCGAACGCCGCATTCTTTTTCGGCGAAAACGTGCCGAGCATGTCGTCGTAGAGGTCGGGCACGGAGTAAGGGCTGTCTTTATAAAATTCGTAGTTGAAGCGTATAAACGTTTTCAGTTCCTGCTTTGAAGAAACGCGCTTAATGGTTACAGGTTCCATTTTTTTGAGAGATTGTTCAAGATGCAAATTTAATTAAATATTTTGCATTATGCCGTTTTTCTGCGCAGACAGGGGCAAATTCTGGGAAATATCCGCCAATTAAAAAGGGGAAAAAGCAGGAACGAGGGGCGTATCTATAAAAAAAGCCATTGCCAACAAGGAGTGGCAATGGGCTTTCTTAGATATATATAATGTATAATGTGTAATCTGCTAACCTTGGTCGAAGAGGCTGTCGTCTACGTCTCCGCTGTTTTCCTGATCGTCCTTAGCGGCTTCGGCAAGTTCGCGCTCGAATTCTTCGTTTGACTTTTCAACGACGGGCGTTGCGCTGAAATCGACGCCGTCGATATTGGACATATTCAGAGAGGGGTCGGCAAGTTCGCCGCTTTCGCTGAACGATTTCTTAAATGCGCGGATTTCCTTGCCCTGCTGGCGCAGACGCTTGAGGAGGTCTACCATTTCGGTGGTGCAACGGCCGGTGAGCTGTCCGCCGATTTTGACATATTTGCCATATTTGAAGCCGATCGGTCCAAGGCTGGGCAGGGAGGTTGTATAGGTTGCGGTAAGGAGTGCGAGGTTGGCGCTCGACACGGTTAGCTCGGTGCAGGTCTTGATGAGTTCCAAGGTTTGCTTGAGCGCAAGGTTCTTGCTGCGGATTGTGCCGTTCTCATCGACCACGGCGCGCTTCTCGGTTACGGTGCCGTCTGCGTTGGTGACGCGGATAGTGGCCACGTGATAGAAGGTTACGCTTTCGCCGATGTACTTAAGCTTGTTGATCATCGTGTCGCACGTGTTGATGTACTTGTCAATCGATTCTTTGCCGGTAGCTGCGGGCTTCGTGCCGCCGGGCCAAACGATTTCTTTCTTTTCCTTCTTGTCTTTGTCGCCGCCTTTTTTCTTTTGAGCCATAGCGGGCATAGCCACTGCGAGTGCGAGTGCGCACACGAAGATTTTGAGATAGTTTTTCATTTTGATTAATTAGGTAATTTGATTAATTAGGTAAATGGTTTAAGGTTCTTATTTGCCGATTCGTACGTTAAGCGTCTGGTGGCGGTCGCCATAGATTGACTGCGTTTTCCGTATGGGCTTGCCTGGCTTCCCTCCCTCGAAAATCAAGTAAGAATAGGTATCGGGCTTAAGTTCGATGTGAAATTTGCCTTGTGCGTCGCAAACGGTTTCGGGCGCACTGACGCCCAACTCGGTTGAGCCGGCATAGACGCGGCAGTTTGCCGCAGGTTCTTCCGTATATTTCTTCGCGTCCACATACGTCACCTTTCCCTCAATCACGATATTTAGGTCGTTCAGTTGATTGGTATATTTGTCGATATATTTCTTGAACCACTCGTCGCCCGTCGCGTCATAGAGCTGCTGCATGTTGCTGATAGCGGTTTTGTAGGCATTGCTTAGGAAAGAGTAGCGTGCCGACTGCCCCGTCTGCTTCTGGTGCTTAATAGAGTCGTTGAGCATCGACACTACGGTCTGCACGCGCTTCATCAGTTCTTTGTACGTGCCCATCTGCCCTGCCATTTCTTCTGCAGACGCTTTTTCGCTGGAAGAGATGCCCTCGGCAGCGGCGGCTTTTTTGTAGAAGTCTTCGGCGGTGGCGTATTTGCGGCTCTTAAAGGCGGTCATGCCTTGGTTGAGCAGGTTTTGGTATTCGCTGCCAAACTCTTTCGTGGTGGTGGGGACGACGGAATAGACGCGCTTCACGCGGGGACCGAAATCGGAGATGTCGAATGCGAGCGTGTTCGTGCCGTCGGCAGAGACGGAGATGGCGGAAAGAGCCTCGAAAGCGTCCTCTGCGGCACCAGCGGCCTCTTTAAGCTGGTCGAGTTGCTGAAACTCGGCTTCGGTGGGAGTGTAATCGGCCGCGCTGCACTTATCGTTGAGTTGGTCGTACGCCGCCTGCTTCTGCTCCCAGTCCGTGCGTGCGTCCGTCAAGGCTTTTACGGGAATAACCACACGGATCACGTTGATGGAGGCATCGCTGTCGAGCTTGTCGCGCGTCACGGTGCATTTCAATCCCTTGGGGCATTCCACGGACACACCCGTGAGCGGCGTGCGGAACTCTATCATCGCGCCGGAGGCATCGGCATAGACTTCGCCGCGCGCGGAGATATCCTCGGAACGAATGGGATTTTCCACAGCCTCAACGCGATAGCCCAGGAACTTGTCTTTCACAAGGTTTTTCTTAAACTCCGTCTTTTGCGGGTCGCCCTTGCGCGAGCATATCACGTAGACTTCCTTCTGCTTGGAGATGTCTGCCAATACGTAATATTCGTAAACGCCGGCTCCCGCGCTCACGGGTCCTTGCACCGTGAAGGGGGTCTTGGCTTTCGTGGAAAGGTCGATGATTAAGTCGTTGTGGGGCGACTGTATGAGCACGCCGCCTTTGCCTTGCAACTTGGCGGCATCGGCACGGTCAAGGCTGGCGAGCCGCTTGTTGAAAAACGTTTCGCCGCTTTGCGCCGCCGCCGTGAGGCTGACAAAGAGCAGCACGAGGAATGATGCTATTCTATACATATATATATTATATATTGTGTACGGGTTACTACATACTTCCGAGGGCTTCCTCGAAATCACTGAGCGAGAAGATGTCTTCTTCTGCCAACTTCTGGCCGCCTACCCATTCGGGCTGCCAAGTACGCACGTGAATGATGGGCGAGCCATTCTCGGGGAACTCCCAAAGCAGGAACACGTAACCCTCATCGGAGTAGTTGGCTGAACGCCATTCCTGACGCAGGCGAACGCCAAAGAATTCCTTGCCGTTCTTGACGGTCTTGGTGATGCCGGCGCAGCCGCCCTGCTCACCGTTCTCGCCGATGTTGCTGAACTTCACGTCGATCCACTTGTTGCGCTTGAAGCAGATGGCGAGGTTGTTCATATACTGCTGCTTGGTCTGCTTGGTATAGCTCACCTTGCTCACAGGCTGCATATCGGTGCTGCGGGTGGTGACCACCTTACCCGTGATGATGAGCGCGTCGTCGCTGAACACCTGCTTCATAAAGGCGAGGTCCTTTGTGTTGTAGGCGGTGCGGAAGCGTTCCACGAATTGCAGGATTTGCATCTGCTGCTCCTTTGTGGCCGTCTCGCCGCAGTTTTCCATGCTTTCGGCAGTCTGCGCGTCGATGGCGAAGCGGAAGTCCGTGATTTTGCCTTGGAGGTCAAACTCCACGACGGCTTCCTGATACACCTCCGTGCCGGGCTTCTCAGGGTTCTTAATCATCAGGGGAATGTGATTGACCTGCATGCAGCGGTTGCCCTCGAACACCCAAAGGCGCTCTACCACTTCGCTGTCGTCCACATAAAACTTCAGGTTGGCCCAAAGCATCGTGAGCGACTCAATGGCAAACTGGTCCATAGGCAGGTCCTTGGTTTGCAAGGTGCGGTCGGCGCTGCAGGCGGCATTGATTTCCGAAAGCACAATGCCGAGGTTCTGCTCTGCTTTCGATATGCCGGCAGGACGGCTTGCGCCCGTGTCGGTGGTCAGCGTAACGGTGACGCCTTGCGCAAAGAGGCTCATGCAACTGGCGGCAAAAGCCAAGATGAGATGTATGAATTTCCTTTTCATATTTTTGAGTAGATTTTTTTACTGTTATTTCAAAGTAAATCCGATAGCGGCGCAGCCGGGATAGTTGGCAAGCGCATCGGGCAGGGCCGTTGTGGCGTTGTAACGCTGTGCGCCGGCAGTGAGCACGGCTTCGATGGTGCCTTGGCGATTGTAAACCACGAGCAGGCAGTTGTCGGGGTCGGGCAGTTCCTTATACTTGCCGTAAACGCCCACCTTGCCTTGCGCTTTAAGTTCTTTGAGGCGCGTGCCAAACGCCTGAATAGTGGCGATGTTGGCCAGTTCCTTCACAAGCGGACTGATTTCAACCGCCGGCTTAGCGGGTTGCGGATCAGCGGCGACAGGCTGCGGCTCTTCTGCTATTTTCTGTTCGGGAACCGTGCCCTCTATGGCATCTTCGAGCGAAGGCTGCGGATCGGCAGGCTGCTGCGCCTTGTCATCTTTGGCCTCCCCTTCTTTCAGAGGATTGACATTCAGCACACGGACGTTGTCGCCGGTGATGATGTCGGACTTCTTCACATAGAGGAAGGCGCGCGTCATGTTGCCGCGCTGCAGCTGGTATTCTTCATAGTCGCTCTTCGTTTGCGCCACAATCACCTGCTTTGCGCCGCGCAAATTCTTTTCGTGCGCCACCCATATATTTATATTATTGTATAGCTGTTCTTCTGCCGCACTCTTAGCTTCTTCCGCCGTTTCGCGCGTGGCTTCGGCGTAGATATAGTCAGGGCTTTTCTTGATTTCGTTCACCTTGCTTTTCAGTTCTGCCTGGTTTTCCTGTGCCCCGGCAGACAGGCAAGCCATCAGAATGAAGGTAAGGAAAAGGGGAATGTGCTTTTTCATGGTATATCTATTTTGAGAAATTTTTCGGTCACATTGTGCAGCGGCACGTAGCAGAAGGCGCGAGCCTCTATTGTGCCGCCCTGCACCAGCGTGCGCTTGGGCACGCGGAAGGAGATGACGTGGTTGTAGCCGTAATCGCGTTGCAGGGCAAACACGGAGCAGAGCACGTCGTCGCCCTTGCGCTCTTTCACGCCGAAATAAAGTTCGCAGCCCTCCTGCTGCAGGAAGGTGATGAGCGAGGCGAGCGGCAAGTGCAGAGAGTCGCAGGCATAGCCGTATTTGTCTACTTTAAGCGCCACGTTCACGTGGTTTTTGCTGATGCCCGTAAGGAGCATATTGCCCACCGACTGCACGAACTTCACGGTGTCTGCAATCAGGACATAGGTCTTTTTGCCCCCCGCCTTTTCGAGGCGCAGATAGATGCTGTTGTGGATGGAGGGGCTGAGATATTCCTTGCCGCCGAGCACGCGGTAGTTGGCCTGCTGCTTGGTGGAGTCGGTCGCGCTTTCGGGTTGCGGCAGGTCGAGGGGCTTGAGGTTGGGCTCGGTGCGCTTTATGTCGCGCACGAAGTTGCGTTCCAGCTCAATGGCATCGCAGCCCATAAGGAGTTGGCAGTCGCAGGGAAAGGCCAGTTGCAGGCTGTGCCCGCCGCGCTTGTAGTTGAAGTAATACTTTTTCAGTCCTTCCTTGCGCAGCGAGAAGTCGTTGATGTCGCCGGCGGCGGTGAGTGCGTTCCAGTCGCCCTTGGCCGTCATCTGGTCGCGATAAATTTTGATGTCGCGCGTCTGCCCCGCGAGGTCGAGTTCGAGGGCGTAGCGTTCCAGAAAGTCGTAGACGGGCGAGGGGTTGAAGTCTCTCAACGCTTGCGGGAAGCACCAATAACCGATGTGGGAGATGTCGCCGAGGGCGTTTTTCTTCACCGCAAGGCGGCGTCCGCGATAGACGAACGTCATGGAGTCTTTCCCGCTAACGGGTATGGCGGAAAGGCTTGCGCCGTCAAGGCGGCACTGCGTCGCCATGGAGCGCAGGCGTTCTGTGGCAAAGGCCACGCCGCCGAGGCTTGCAGGTGCAAGACTATCGGCGGGCGTGTCCTTCGTCGCGCTCTTCGCCCCTGCCTGCGACGAAAGCAGGAACAGGGCGCAAAGGGTGCAGAGGAGCGTTTTAACGCTGCACAAATTCTTGGTTTCCATCTTTACGGTGGAGTTGCCCCGACATGAGTTTACCGTCGCGGAACGAGCCGGTCACGTAGTCGCCGCTTTCGGCATAGATGTCCTTAGAGGGCACTACCTGATGGCGGGTGGTGTAATAAATGGTGCCGGTACCGTGGGGCTGTCCGTTCTCCATGGCGCCCTCGTACTTGCCATAGCCGAGGTTCTTGCTCGTAGAAGAGGGTTTGCTGTTGCGGCCGTCGGTCTGCTTGCCCCCGGATGTATCTGTATTAGGTCCTTCTGTTGAGGGCGGGGTCACTACGGTGTCTACCTTTGTGGGGTCTACCTTTGTGGAATCTACCTTTGTGGAATCTACCTGCACTGTTTTGGGCTCTTTCGCAGGTTCTTCCTTATCGCCGCTGAAAGCGAGGATACCGCCGGTAATGCCGCCGCCAATGATGAGCACGCCTGCGCCGAGCGTCAGTTCGCGCTGGTGCTTCTTCCACCAAGGCTGCGTCTGTTGTTTCACTGCATAGAGCGGCTTGCCGCATTCCTGACACACGAAGTTGGATTTCTCAACTTCCTGAACTACTTTTTCGCTGGCCATGTCGCAACCTTCGTAGTTGTGACATACGCCTTTTATCTTTGCCATAATTGTAATGTTTGTTTTAATTGGTTAGTATGTAGGGGCGTTTTGCATACGGCGGGCGTTTTGCAAAACGCCCCTACTGGTTTATAATTCTTTGAGCTCGTGGGTGAAGATGTCTTCGGCCAGTTTCTTATACTTCTGGTATTCCGTGCTGAACTCGTTGCCTTCGCACACGGGCAGGTTGAGGATATGCCCGCGCACCACGTCCATACCGATGCTGCGGCGCAGCTGTGCTTTCTGGTCGTTGGAGCGCACTTGCTGCGCGAAAGTCTTGTTGATGATGCGCTCTACCTGTTCGGCAAAGGCGGGCTGCTCTGCGAGGTTGCGTGCCATGTCGAGGTAGTCCTTACCCACGCGCTTCCAGTCGTCGCCGAAGTCGCTGGGGAAGTTGATGGCGAGGAAGCGTTCGCCCGTCACGGGGTCGGACTTCTCTTCAAAGAGTTTCAAGCCCATGGCAATCATGAGCGTGCGCTTGAGTTCTTCCATGCGCTCGATGATGCTCTTCTCGAAGAGCGTGGGCAGCGGCTTCTCGAAGGTCTCCGTGTGGAGCACCATGCGGTTGAGCTGTCCTTCCGTGGGGTCGGCAATCATGCGGTCGTAGCGCTGCTTGATGACACCCACGTTGGCCACGTAGCGCAAGGGGAAGCCCGAGGCGGCCGAAACGATAACGATTTCGTTCTTCTTCTCGCACACCGAAACGTCCTCCGTGGGGTTGAAGCCCGGAGCCACGAGCTGCATCATCTTGATGAGCTTGTCGCGGAAGCCGGTCTGGTCTTCGGGGAAGAGCGGCAGGCGCAACTGTATCATCTTCATCATGCCGCCGCCGGCGTTGCCGAGCTGCTTGCTCTGCTCCTCGGAGTTGAACTGCAGGTAGCTCTGCGCCGACTGCACCCAGGAGCGGCAGAGTTGCTCGAGGCGTTCTTCGGAGTTGTACTCCTGCTTGAGCTTTTCGAGAATGTTCACGCCCACCATCTTGCTGAGCGGGTCGTTCTTCGCGGCGTTCTCCATGGCGTCGTTGGCGTTCTTGTTGCAGACTTCATAGATTACGTCGGTCGTTGCGCTGAGGTCGGTCATTTGCAGCATGTTCACAAACGACTTCTCGCCCTCTTCGCCGAGGTTCTGCACGAGGCGGTCGCGAATGGCGCGGGCGTTGCCCACCTGACTGTCCTGATTGGCGATGCACTGCTTCACGAAGTCGTGCACGCGCTCGGGGTCGTACTTGCGGTCGTTCTGCTGCTGGTCGGCGCCGGCCTGCTCGTTGCACTTGCTGTCGGCCTGCAATGCCACTTCCTTGAGAATTTGACCCAGCAATTCCTTGTAGGCAAGGATGCCTTCGAGCATACGCGAGAGTTCGTTGATTATTTCCTGCATCAGCGCATGTGCAAAGGCGTAGGCCGTGACGCGCGTGGCAGAGGTGTAGTAGTTGCAAAGCGCGGTCTTGTACTGCCCCATCACTTTCTTGGAGGCACCCGTAATCGTGTCGCGCAGCCAGCCGATGTGGTCCCACTCGTCGTTGATGGTCTTAATCTTGGCGGTCTGCTCCTTCATCTCGTTCTCCTGCACTTCGGTCTGCTCCTTGAACGAGGTGAGGCGGCTGGCGCAGTCGTCGATGAGGATACGGGTGTACTTTTCGATTTCGAGCAAGCTCTTTTCGCCGCTGTGCCACTGCTCGAAGAGCTGCTTCTCGATGTGGCGGCGTATGTGCTTGGCATAACCGAGGCGCTCGCCCATTTGAATTTCAAAGAACTTCTTCACGCCGTGCGTGCGGTACTGGTTCTCGTAGTAGTCCTTCACAAGGTCGGTGAAGGCGGCAAACCAACTCTTCTTGTCCTCGCCGTTCATCACCTCGTCGGCGAAGCTCTGCGTGCGCTGCTCCCAAGTGATGTCGATGCCCTGCCAGCGCTTCGAGGGGGTCGATTCGATGATAGCCTTGCCCAGCGTGAGGTATTCGTTGGAAAGCATCAGCTTGCCGCGGTTGTTGGGATTTTTGATTTCGTCCTTGTAACCCGTGCCGATTTCCTCGATGGAGCGTTCGCCGTAGCCGATGCCGTCCTGCCAGAAGTTGAAGGTGAGCTGGCGTGCGGCGGAGCGTGCGTAGTTGTAGGTCACGCACTCTTCGATTTCTGCTTCCGGGTATTCGATGTGGCGTATGCCGAAGGTCATGAACTTGCGGCTGCGCGTGGCTGCGCCCGTGCTGTCGTATTCGGGGCCTGCACCGTCGTTTTCGCAGCCGTCGAGACGTGCCATCTTGCCCGTGCCGGCGGAGAGCACCGTCTTTTGGAAGATGAAGTCGGCCACCGATGCGGGCAGCGCCTTGGCGAGGTTGAGCGTCTTGCCTGCCTCGTTCACGTTGCTGTAAAGGAAGGCGGCGTCGAACGGCTCGATGCCTTCGCAGAGGCGGCGCACCTGGCCGGTGAAGTTGTCCATCGTACCCGTCACGTCGTAGGGGTGGTAGGCACCTACGCTCATGGCGTTGAGTTCTGAAAGGGCGGCATAGCCGTTGGCCTGGTAGAAGCCCGAGTCGTGGCTGGCATTGGCCACGTTGATTTCGGGCACATAGAGGTAGAGATATACCTTATATTGCGTGCCGCCCGGCTGCGGACGGTATTCCTGACGGATTTGCGCAATGGTGTCCACCACGGAGCCGGAGCCCGTGCCGCCTGCAAGGCCGGCGCAGATGTGGAAGGTGACTTGCTGGTCGTTCGTCTGGCTCTGCATGGCCTGTACCGCCTGCTTAAGGCGCGACATGAAGTCGCTGCCGTCGCGGCTGGCGAGGTTGTTGGCAAAGAGCGTGCGACCGAGGCGGCGGCGCTGGCCGCCGATGCCGGCGGTGACGAGCGGGCCGAGCTTGCTCGTCATCAGGTCGATATCGCCCGAGTTGAGGAAGCACTTGATGCCGGGATAGAGCGACAGGTTCTGAAACATGTTCATGCCGAGCCCGTGGATCGACACTTTCTGCGCCTCTTTCAGATGAACATACTTGCCCATCACCTTCCAGCCCTCGCGCGAATTGAGGTCGTCCTCGCTGGAATCTACATAGAGATAGTTGACACAGGTGCCGTTGGTGGGTTCGTTGGAACGAAATTCCTCATAAACTTTTTTGCGGAACTCGCGCAGCACCTTGCCGCCCGTACCGCCAAGACCAATGAGAAGATGGTTTGCCATAGCGTTATTTTAAAGTTAAGATTAATAAATATTCTGTGGTTAGGGTTTTTAGTAGACGAGTAGACTGGATTATTATTATCGACAACTTAGACAACTTTTGACAACATTGTTTGCAACATTCTGCTGCCTTTGTTTTGACGACAACAGGAACAACTTCTGACAACTTTCAGTTGTCTTTCTGCGTGCGGAGCGGGCGTATAAAATACGCCCAGTTGTCTTGGTTGTCGTCATATTAAGCGCATAATTGTCTATATCGGAGTTGCCTACTGTTGTCTTTGTTGTCGTTTTAACTAAACTTGTTTCTTCGTTGAACCTGTATACTCATTTATTAAAATTGTCTCAATAAGTTCAAAACTCGTCGCTGCTGCGTGTCCTCGCACTGCTGCCCGTGCGCCGCCGAGAGGCAATGGCGCGCTGCACGTCCATGGTCTTGATCACCAGAAACGCACCGAGCACCAGGAACAGCAGACACCAGCCCAAACGTTTCAGGATATAAACGTTCAGGAACGTGTCCATCGTTTCGTGCATCGAAGCGGCGATGTCGAGCGGCGTATGCCCTTCAAAATCTGCCCAGCCCACGTATTCCGCAATAACCGGGAACACGGCAGTAGCTTCTTTGAAGATAGCATCCGTCTGCTCCTGCGAGAACTCGTAGTTGGGCATAAGTTCGGCTTTCAAGGCCACGACATCATTGATACGCGCCTCGATTTCGTCGCCGAAGCTCTTGCACGCAAAAGCCCCGCAAATAAGAATGGATTGATAAAGGAAAAAACAGAACACCACAACGCCCGCCACATAACTGAGCGGCGTGAACGTACGGTTCTTATACCAGCCCTGAATGGCTAAGAATAAGAGAATCACCCCTCCCAATGCGAACAAAAAGCCTAAGAAGATGCTAAGCAGGGAGTTGGTGAAAATATCAACTAAAAGCCCCATGGATAGAGTTTTTTGGGTTAGTGCACAAATACTATCGCTTGCAAATGTAAACAATTAAAACTACATTTTAATAGTAGATAGTGCTAAAAAACGCCCTACCCCGACATTTTTCCAAAAATAACGGATTTTTCTATTATCTTTTGCACACCCACCGCCGCTTTGTGCAACGCCTCTCTCGCGCGCGTATATATTAATATTGTGTAGCTCGGAGCAAATTTTTATTATCTGCCTCCTATTTTTTGCTATCTGCCTGAAAGTTTTTACTATCCGCAAGAAAGTTTTTGTTACAAAGTTTGTAACACGTATTACAAAGTTTGTAATATGTGTTAGCAAGTTTATAACAAGCGTTACAAAGTTTGTAATAAAAATTATCTGCGCAGATAGTAAAAAATAGCTTGCTGACAGGGAAAAATTTCAAGGAGAAAGGAAAAAATTGCTGCGGAACAGTTTTAAGATTGCCCGAGCCAAGCGCGGCGGCGGCGGCAAAAAAACACAGAAAAATTGATGAAAAAGCAGATTTCATAGGGGATAATTTGCGCGGAAAGAAGAAAACGCTTAAATTTGGCGGCGTGAAAAACATTTTTTTGTCTAACTAATATCAAATCAAAATCACTATGAAAAAGATTTACAATCTTTTAGCCCTCCTGCTTTGCTTTGCAGCGGGGCTTAGTGGTAATGCCGAGAAGCGCTACACGGCTATTGGTTTCCAAAACGGCGGCGAACTGACGCCCGCCGATATTGTTCCGGGCAAGGCTTACGCCCTCAACAATGCCAACAGCACCGACGGCGACTTCTTCCACGGTATTTCCGCTAAAACCAACACCATTGCAGATGCCAACCTCGTGACCTTCGAGGTGGCAGGCAAAGACCTGGACGGCGTAACGCCGACCTATCGCCTGAAACTCGCAACGACGGGCGAGTACCTCCTCGACCCCTCCACGCAGTCGGACTACAACATGCACTTCGAGGCTTCGCAGGCCAAGGCGTTCGTGTTCACCATCAAGACGGGCGGTGTCTACGGCGCAGACATTATCGAAGCCGAGGCTACCGACTGGACCAGCGCTACGACGTGCGAAGGACTGGGCGCACTCGTGTTCACGAAGGCAGGCGTGGCCGACCCCTCCGTACGTACCGGCATCGTGCAGCTGACCACCAACGCCGTGGGCAAAGCTCCCGCATTCGGCAACAACTACAACCAAAATGCTTGGGCTATTTATGAGGTAGACCAAATGGATCCTTTTGACTATCTTTCAGCACTGCTCAACGAACTCTTCCCCGATGGCGACGGCGAACTGTACAATCCCGGTTCCGAACCCGGACAAATCAGCCAGGAACTCTACGACGAACTGATGAATTCTTACGCAGCAGCACAGGCACTCCTGAACAAAGACGACTTGACGCAGGAACAGGCCGAAGCAGCCGTTGCACGCTGCGAAGCCGCTATTGCTGCCGCCAAGGCTGGTGCAGTGCCTATTCAGGAAGGTTGGTACTACTTCCGTTCCATGCGCTCCGAGTCTAATGCCGTTTATGACGATGGCGTGAAGGCGCACTGGACTTACGGACAGTCTTGGGAAATGCCCGAATCACCCACGGCAAAGGATGCCAAGTACATCTGGAAACTCATTGCCAAGGAAGACGGCTCTGGCTATTATGTGCAGAACCTCGACACGAAGCGCTACCTCGGCGTGGTTCACGAAAAAGGCACGCACGTGCCCACCACGGAAAAAGCCGAAGAAACCTACCTCGTTTATCCGCAGAACAAGGATGCCTTCATTATCGAGAGCACCTCTCTGATTGAAGACCCCGTTATAGGTTATCCCGGCGACGGTTCTCCTGAATGTACCGCCCTGCACTGCCCCGGCGACCACGATGCACTCGTAGTGTGGGATACGAAGAGCCCGTACTCCGGCTGGCGCTTCTTCAACGTTTCTCAGGAAGAGGTTGATGCCATTCTCGGCACGATCGACCAGTTCAAGCGCAACGAAGACCTCGCTTCCCTCGTTTCCGACGTGAAGGCCGCTTACAAGAAAGGCTTTACCTACGAAAGCGACGCCACGGCCGACGGCGACTTCAGCAACCACGGCCTGCTCACCGACGTTTCGCAGCTCTGGACCAACGGCGCAGAGCCTTCTGAAGGCCCGATCGAAAACCTCATCGACGGCAACATCGGCGACGGCAACTTCTTCCACACGGCATGGAGCGCAGATGGCAAGGCAGCCGCACCGGCTGATACCTATTACTATCTCGCCGCCGACCTCGGCGAAGCCGTGCAAGACCTGCAAATCAAGATTGCATCGCGTATCAACAAAAACTCGGTGAATGTTAACGACCGTCCGACGCTCGTAGAAGTATATGCTTCTAACAACGATGCCGTGAAGCCCGCCAACGACGCAGCAACCGGCGACGACGAAGCTTGGACTTATATCGACCAGGCTGCCATCACCTACGACATCGACTACGTGGTAGACGCTGCAACGACTTACTCCAACGACATCGCCATTGCCAACCTCAACCTCGGCGAGGCTTACCGCTACATCCGTCTCGACGTAACCCGTCGCGGCACAATTAACCTGCCCAGCGGCGAGAACTATTGGTGGAACTGCTCCGAAGTGGGTCTCTACAAGGCTACTTACAGCGCAGAGAAGTCGCTTATCACCGCTGTGCCCGAAGAAATAGTAAACAGACTGGTTCAACTCCTGGGCACCGCCGAAGACGAACTCATCGACGAGGCTGCTACGCAGGAAACCATCGATGCCCTCAAAGCAGCTTACGAAGAATTCCTCGCCCACTATCCCGACCCGCAGATTGTGCTCAACCTCCTCGAAGAGGCACAGGCACAGCTCGACGCTGCCGACGACTCTCAGGATGCCCTCGGCTACTTCAAGCCCGGCAGCAAGCAGGAACTTGCCAGCACGATTGCTGAGCTCCAAGGTCAGGTGAAGGAAGTGATGACCATCGACGAAATCAATGCCATTAAGGAAGCCCTCAACGCTGCCCTTGCCAAGTTCAACGCTGCCCTTATCCAGCCCGAAGACGGCGCATATCTCTTGATTAAGAGCGCAACAACCTCCGTCCGCGACGAAGAGACTGACGAAGAAAAGACTGCTATCGACTCCTACATGTATGCACAGGGCAATGGTTCGCGCCAGGTGAAGTGGCTCATTCCCGAAGATCTGGGCAACCGCCTCAACTACGTGTGGAAGGCCATTAAGACCGACGAAGGCTACAAGTTCCTCAACGTCGGCACGGGCGAATACCTCAACCGCGTGCTTGGCAACGGCCAGGCCGTGACGACCTCCGCCGAAGGCGACACCTGCGTTGTTACGCTCCGCTCCGCCAAGATTGCCGGCGCATTCAACATCGTGATGAACGAAGGCGTATTCATGAACGCCGAACCTCAGAGCCACAACGTGGTGACTTGGGGCGTTGCCAACGGTGCCGACAACTCCGCATTCGTATTTGAAGATGCAGAATGGTACGACGGCGTTTATACTTACAACGTGAGCGCAACTCCTGGCTTCATGACCCTGCCGTTTGAAATCCAGGGCGCAACCAACGGTACGCTTTACAAGGCACTCGGTGTGAAGGACCACGCTCTGCAACTCCAGGAAGCCACGAACATTCCCGCAGGCGAACCCTTCTACTATGTACCCGGCGTGAACGCAGAAAGCCAGGCCATTACGACCGAATACTTCACGCTGCCCACCGACGACTACAGCGAAGTGGTTACCACGCTCGAAGCCAAGACGGTGAACGGTCTCGTAGGCGTGTTCAAGGCAACCCCGGTTGTTAAGGACTGCGGCTATATCTTCAACAACACGATCGTTACGACCAATGCCGGCCAGGTAATCGCTGCCAACAGTGCATACCTCGCAACGGAAGTGCCCACAGAAGAAACCGGCACGATTAACCTCCCGATCGACGGCACAATTAACTCTATCAACAGCATCAGCCTCGACAGCACGATGCCTGCACAGGTAGACGTTTACACGCTCACGGGTGTGAAGGTTCGCTCCAACGTCAATGCCGGCGGCGCAACCCGCGGCTTGAACAAGGGCCTCTACATCATCGGCGGCAAGAAGATTTTCGTGAAGTAAAATCCGCTTGACACCTATTATATTTGGAGGCAGTCCGCAGGGGCTGCCTCCTTTTTTGTAACTTTGCAGGCGGAAAATTGGGAAAAACTGACTCGTTCGGGGGCGGGCGTTCTGCAGAACGCCCCTACTCATGAGACCTTAATTTGTAAACTCGTTTACTAAAAAAAATGACCATTCTTGCATTTACCTTAATCCTGCTTGCGGCATCTTACTGCGCCGGCCTGCTCGGCTCGCTCACGGGTCTCGGCGGCGGTGTGGTGGTGATCCCAGTGCTGACGCTCTGCTTCGGCGTGGACTTCCACTATGCCGTGGGGGCTGCGCTCGTGGCTTCCATTGCCACGTCCAGCGGTTCGGGCAGTGCCTACGTGAAAGAGGGCGTGACAAACATACGCCTCGGCATGTTCCTCGAAATCGCCACGACAATCGGGGCGGTGTGCGGCGCGGCGGTTGCCATTTACCTCAACTCAAACACCATTGCCATTATCTACGGCGGCGTGCTCGTGCTCACCGCCATCATGCAGCAGCGGCGCAAGTCGGACCACGACGGCGTGGTAGGCTCTGAAATGGCGCGGCGTCTGAAACTCTTCGGCTCGTGGCCGCAAAAGGACGGAACGATGAAGCATTACCAGCTGCGCCACGTGGGCGGCGGCTTCAGCGTGATGTATGTGGCCGGTATTCTCTCGGGCATTCTCGGCATCGGCTCGGGCGTGCTGAAAGTCATCGCCATGGACGGCATCATGAAAGTACCGTTCAAGGTGAGCACCACAACAAGCAACTTCATGATGGGCGTAACGGCCTGCGCCTCCGCCGTGATTTACGTGCAGCGCGGCAACATCGTGCCGGGCATGGCCTGCCCCGTGATGATAGGCGTGCTCTTCGGCGCACTCACCGGGGCCAAGCTGCTCAAGCGCCTCGACGTGAGCCTCCTGCGCCGCATCTTCTGCATCGTTATCCTTATGGTGGCTGCCAATATGATTTACCAAGGTGCTACGGGCAAGTTCTGAATAATATAATCTATAAAGTAAACAAGTAAACGAGTAAACAAGTAAACGAGTAAACAAGTAAACGAGACAGAGATGTCTTGCTAATTATATTTTACATGAGAAACTTGTCTCGTCTACTCGTTTACTAACAACCTCGTTTACTAAAAAACAAACAATTATGCCTCAAAAAACTTCTCCTCACGATATGCGCGGCCTCATCGGCAACACCTTGCGCATCGGCGTAAGCGCGGCGTGCCTCGTTGCCTTCATCGGCGGCGTGCTCTATCTCTTCCAGCACGGCTCAGAGCCTTTGCCCGACTATTCTGATTTCTCTTACGGCAACGCCCCGGCCGAGTATACCACATGGGACGGCATCTTCGCCGGACTCTTCCACTTCACCGCTATTGGCTGGATACAGACCGGCGTGCTCATCTTGCTCCTCACGCCCGTGCTCCGCGTGCTGCTTTCGCTGTTTGACTTTCTGCGCGAGCGCGACTGGCTCTACGCCATCATCACCGCCGTTGTGCTGGCCGTAATCATCAGCAATTCTTTAGAAGGAACCGTCAGTATCTGACAGGTATCGCTTAGAAACAGCAAACGCCCGAAGGCATTCCTTCGGGCGTTTGCTGTAATAATGATTATTGCGCGAAAATTATTTCAACACGCCGAGTTCTTTACCCACCTTGATGAAGGCGGCGATGCACTTGTCGAGATGCTCGCGCTCGTGGCCGGCAGAAATCTGCACGCGGATACGGGCTTGGTCTTTCGGCACTACGGGATAGTAGAAGCCCGTCACGTAGATACCTTCTTCCTGAAGCTTCTGGGCGTAAACCTGCGAGAGCTTGGCGTCGTAAAGCATCACGGCGCAAATAGCGCTCTGCGTAGGCTTGATGTCGAAGCCGGCAGCCATCATCTTGTCGCGGAAGTATTCAACGTTTTCCACCAACTTGTCGTGCAGGGCGTTGCTTTCCTTCAAAATCTTAAAGGTTTCGAGGGCTGCGCCTACAATAGCGGGCGCTACGGAGTTGGAGAAGAGATAGGGACGGCTGCGCTGGCGGAGCATATCGATAATCTCCTTGCGGCCCGTGGTGAAGCCGCCCATTGCGCCGCCGAATGCCTTGCCGAGCGTGCCGGTGTAGATGTCTACGCGGCCGTAAGTGTTGAAGAACTCGCTAACGCCGTGGCCCGTTGCGCCCACAACGCCTGCGGAGTGGCTTTCGTCTACCATAACGAGGGCGTTGTACTTCTCGGCGAGGTCGCAGATCTTGTCAACGGGAGCCACGTTGCCGTCCATAGAGAACACGCCGTCGGTGACGATGATGCGGAAACGCTGTTCCTGCGCTTCCTGCAAGCAGCGTTCGAGGTCGGCCATGTCAGCGTTGGCATAGCGGTAACGCTTAGCCTTGCAGAGGCGCACGCCGTCGATGATGCTGGCATGGTTGAGCGCGTCGGAGATGATAGCGTCCTCGGCGGTGAAGAGCGGTTCGAACACGCCGCCGTTGGCATCGAAGCAAGCGGCATAGAGAATGGTGTCCTCGGTGTGGAAGTAGTCGGCAATGGCAGCTTCAAGTTCCTTGTGCGTGTCCTGCGTGCCGCAGATGAAGCGCACGCTCGACATGCCGTAGCCGCGGCGGTCCATCATGTCCTTGGCGGCCTGCACGAGGCGGGGGTGGTTGGAAAGGCCAAGGTAGTTGTTGGCGCAGAAATTGAGTACTTCGCTGTTGGCTACGTTAATGGCAGCCTGCTGCGGTCCTTCGATGAGCCGTTCGCTCTTGTAAAGCCCGGCGTCCTTGATGGCTTGCAACTCTTCCTGAAGATGAGTTTGGAAATTTGTGTACATATATATAGTTGGGATAAAATATTTAGATGAGTTTTTTAGTAGACGAGTAGACGAGACATGAATGTCTTGCGATATATATATTATATGAGTATTCTGTCTTGTTTACTCGTATACTCGTTTACTTGTTTACTAAAAGGTCTTTTATAAATTCATTGCAAAGTTACGCATAATTCGCAATATGTGCTATGAAAATGCTTTGCAAGCAAGCGGAAAGCAATTTATTTTCATCGCTCGAAGTCTACTAACTGCCCCGTTCCGGCGATACCGCGGGCTGTGATGTGCAGGCGCGTGCCGCTGCGGGCGTTGTTGAAGAATACGGCGGAGGCGCGGCCGGCAGCATCGGTCTTTACCGACGGGCACCAAAAGAGCGTGCGGCGGCGGTCGGCATCGGTGGGCAGTTCCAGTCCGTTATAGCTCGGGCTGAAAAACTTGCGGGGCTGCGTATAGCCCTGCACGCGGCGCGTCTCCACGCCTTTGCGCGCCTTGAAGCGGGCAAACTGCGGGTCGAGGTAGATGTTGATAAGATAATCATAATCCTCGCCGCCGCTCAACCCCATGTTTGCAATTCGAGCCTCCTTGGTTATTATTGCCACCGACTTCACCTCCTCTGCCAAAAGGTCCTCAAGAACAGGATTTGTAAAGGAATTATCGTGATTGTTGAACACCACTTTTGCCACACGGCCCCGAAAGCGCAGGCGATTATCGCCGATAGCGGCCACGGAATTATTATCTGAATTCAGCGATGCGCTTGCAGCCTCCGCACCAGCAGCCTTTTCTGCTGCAATTCCTATTTCCCTGCTCGCTGCCGGAGCCGAGAGCGAAGCATCAAAGTCACGGTCGGGCGTAACGTTACCGTCCACATAGGCAAAAAACTCCATGAAATAGTTCGGCCAGTGCCCGGCATCCTTGTAGCGTTCCACTTCGGAGGCGATGTCATAGAACACCGTGGCATTGCGCATGCCGGCCTTCTCGCCGCCGCGATAAGTGTAGCGGCCGCCCGTAAAGCCGCGATATTGTCCCTTGTGCGTCACGACGGCCTCGCCTAAGTTTTGAACTAAATGGCGCGGAATGGTATCTTCCCATTCGAACGTTTCAATCTTTCTGCCGCCGATATGTTTCGCCTCGTTTGCCAGCAAAGGCAAGGCGATGTCAGTTTCCGTCGGTGCAATTGCCCTTGCGGGCGGCATGAACCAGCGGTCTATGGCGAGGCGCGCCCATTTCTTCTTCCCATCTTCATTGCGCACGGTGAACACGGCGGTCCAGTCGCCCGTATAGTCGGCGTTGGAGGTAAAGGCGAAGCGTCCCTCGCTGTCGGTCACGGCGGTGCCCTCCAAAGCTGCGCCCTGCATGGAATACATTTTTATATCAAGCTCCATATTAGCGTATGGCTGCTGCTTGTTGTTGTCGCGCAGCACGCGGCCGTTGAGCGTGAGGCGTTCCTCAATAGGTTGCTCTGGGATAAAATCCTTACTGCCGCACATCTGCTCGAAGTCCGTAGCACTCCACCCTTGCACCATGAGCAGGAGGTCGAGCGCGGCGCGGCGCACGGGGTCGCCGGGCTGCTCGAAATAGTAGCGCGGCCGGTGCACATAGCCTTTTAATTCAGACGAAAGCAGCATATCCTCCGCGAGCGATGCCGCCGCGCCTTGCGGCAGTTCGCTTTCGGCATCGCGCACCGACAGAGAGAAGTCGGCCTGCGGCACGGGACGACCTTGCGCGTCTTTCAGTTCCAGTTCCAAAGCCACGGGGGCAAACGCTTCATATTGCTCTTCATTCTGCCGCACGGTGAGCGCCAGTTGCCGCTCCTCTGCCTGCCGCCACACCAGCCGGCGGCAGAGGCTCTTGCCTGCGAGGTCAAAGAGCTCGATGCGGTTCACGCCGCCGTGGAGCGAGGCATTCGGCAGATACATTTCCACCGCTTCGCCGCGCCCGATGCTCAGCGTGTCGAAATAGCAAACCCTTTCCCGGCACATCACCGCCAATCCGAGCAGCCGTTCCTCTGCCGTAATGGCTGATTGCGGCGTGCGCGTGATAAGCAGGTTCACGCCCTCGCCGTCGGGCTGCGCCTCAAGCACGTAGCGCCCTTCGGGTTCGGGAGCGGGCAAATCATATTCGTCCTTATCCACGCGCACTTTCCAACCCTCCGCGTCGGCGGGGAGGGAAAGGAGGCCCATGCCGTCGTGGAGCGGCGCGGCAGCCGCCACGGCTTGCCCGTTAGCATCAATGAGCAGCAGCGTATCGCTTGCGGCGCGGCCGCGCCCATCGGTTATCTTAAACGCCACGCGCTGCGCCGCACCGGCAATGCGGTTGCCGCCCTCGGGGAAGAACGAAACGATGCGTTTGCCGCTCTTTTGCGGCCTCAGCTGCGGGCGCAGGGTGCGCCGCTCGGGGTCGTTGCCGTCGGCCACGGGCGGAATGTCCACCTGCCGCGCCGCGCTGTCGTTTTCCCCAAATACGGGAATAACGCGCGAAAAACAGGCCTCCTCGCCCCAGTTCACCATTTCGCGCGTATAGGCACGCAGTTCGTAGTAACCGGCACGCACGGGCAGTTCGAGCGCAATGTCGCCCTCTGCCCTGCCGAGACTGTCGAGGCGCAGAAGGCGGCGTTGAGCTATGCGCCCGCAATCGTCCAGCAATTCCACGTAGAGCACCTTGCTCACCGGTTCTGGGCGCAGCGTGGAAGCACGCACCACGTAGGCTTTGAACCACAGCGTTTCGCCCTCCATATAGGCATCGTTGTCGGTATGCAGGTAAACCTTTTCGCGGGGGTACTGGTTATCGAAGCCGGATAGCGTTTTGAAATATGCAAACAACCGTTCGGCATCGCCGCCTTGCCCTTGCGCGCTGATACAGCCAAAGAGAAAGAGGACAACAATATATAATGCGTGTCTCATTTCAGATATTTTTTGCAAAAATACGCTTTTCCTGCTTGAAACTCATCTATTTCCTTTTTGTTATTTACTGAAAACGCCACCCGCGCGCCCTTATTTGCCAGAAAATAAAATTTTCGTCCGTTTTTTACGTTATAGAGAAAGGTCTCGCAGCAAGTACCGGTCTTTTGCGGGTCTTTTGCGCCCCTCGCAAAAGTAACTTATCTGCTAAGAAACACGCCAAACAAGCAAAAATATATACCTTTGCAGAAAACTATATTAGTTAACTCACACATATATAATATGTATCGGCTCCATCGCCTTTTTCGCCTTTCGCTTCTGACGCTCCTGCTGTGGGCGGCGGGCGGCCTTGCCGTGCTGCGGGCACAGCAAGACCCCTCGTTCGTGCATTACTGGCAGATGGAGACGCAGTTCAACCCCGCCGCCGCAGGGCGCACGCCGCAGCTCAACATCACCGCCGCCCTCCAAACGCACGCCATGGGCTACGAGGACGCGGGCAGCACGATGTACGCCGGCGCGGATATGGCGTTTGCCATAAAAAAGACGCGCCACGGCGTGGGCGTGCTCTTCCAGAACGATGAGTTCGGCCTCTTCTCGCACAAGCGCTTCAGCCTGCAATACGCCTTCCACTTCAAGCTTTGGGGCGGGCACTTGGGCATCGGCGCGGAGGTAGACATGCTCAACGAGTCGATAACTGGCTCTAAGGTGGAACTCAACGATGCCAACGACCCGGCATTTCCCAACACAGACCTGTCGGGTTCCAAGTTCGACGCCTCCGTCGGGCTTTTCTACACACACAAGCACTGGTACGCCGGAGCGGCGATGCAGCACGTCACAGCACCGACCATCTATATGGGCGAAACAAACGAGTATAAAGTAAAATCGGTGTATAATTTTACGGCGGGATACAATATTCGCACCAAAAATCCGTTCTTTAACATAGCACCCTCTGTGTTATTGCGCTACGATGGCGTGAATTTCCGCAGCGACATCACCGCTCTGCTGCGTTTCGCCAAGGAGCGCAACAGGATTTACGGCGGCGTGGGTTACAGCCCGCTCCATTCCGTTACCTTCCTCGTCGGCGGCATGTTCCACGGCGTGGATTTGAGTTATTCTTACGAGGCCAACACCTCGGGCATGACGTTCGGCGCGGGCCAGCATGAGATAACCCTCGGCTACCGCCTCGACCTCGACCTCGGCAAAAAGGGCAAAAACCTGCACCGCAGCGTGCGCTATTTGTAGTAGGGGCGTTTTGCAAAACGCCCGCCTTACACAACCTTTTTCGGGCGTTTTACAAAACGCCCCTACTCGTGAGCAACTACGAATAAAAACTATATAATATAAATAATGAGACATTCTTTAAGCATTCATACATTGAAGCTGCTCTTGCCGGCAGCCTGCTGCCTGCTGCTCGCTGCCTGCATGGGCAACAGCAGGGCGATGCAGAACGGCGGCGAGGTGACGGGCAGCAGGGCGGCCTCGTTCACAGAGCCTGCCCCTTACGGTATGGTGGAAATAAAGCGCGGCTTCCTCAAAGTGGGCCTCGAAGAGCCCGATACGCTTTGGGGCACGGTGACGCCGTCGAAGGAAATCTCCGTAGACGGTTTCTGGATGGACCAGTCGGAAGTGACTAACTCCATGTACCGCCAGTTTGTAGAGTGGGTACGCGACAGCATCATCCGCGAACGCCTTGCCGACCCCTCATACGGCGGCGACGAAACCTACAAAATTGAGGTTGACCGCTACGGCGAGCCGGTGAAGCCCCACCTCAACTGGACGAAGCCCATTCCCTGGCGTAAGCCCACGGAAGATCAAGAGCGTGCCATCAACAGTGTCTATATTACCCACCCCATTGATGGCACGAAGATGCTCGACGCCAAGCAGATGATCTACCGCTATGAGGTGTTCGACTATGAAAAGGCGGCTCTGCGCAAGTATCGCCTCGACCCGAAGGAGCGCAGTCTCAATACCGACCGCCCCGCTGACCCCGACGAGGTGGTGATGATTTCTAAGGACACGGCCTACGTGGACGAGAACGGCGAGATTGTGCGCCAAACCATCGAGCGTCCGCTCACCTCGCTCTACGATTTCCTCAACACCTATATCGTGCGCGTCTATCCCGACACCACGTGCTGGGTGAACGATTTCCCCAACGCCAACAACGAGCCCTACATGAAGCTTTACTTCTCTTCCGCCGTCTACAACGACTATCCCGTAGTGGGCGTGACGTGGGAGCAGGCTCAGGCTTTCTGCGCTTGGCGCACGGAATACCTTCTGAAAGGCATGGGACCGCAGGCTCGCTTCATACAGCGCTATCGCCTCCCGACCGAGATAGAGTGGGAATATGCCGCACGCGGCAAGGAGGGCAACCCCTTCCCGTGGCAGGGCAACGAAACCAAGAGCGAGCAGGGCTGCTACTTTGCCAACTTCAAGCCCGACAAGGGCAACTACACGGAGGACGGCAACCTCATCACCTCGCGCACGGGCATCTACGGGGCTAACTCCAACGGCCTTTACGATATGGCGGGCAACGTGGCGGAATGGACCAGCACGGTCTACACGGAAGCAGGCGTGCAGGCCATGGCCGACCTCAACCCCGAGCTGCGCTACAACGCCGCGAAGGAAGACCCCTATCTGCTGAAGCGCAAATCCGTGCGCGGCGGCTCGTGGAAAGACCCATTCTCCGTTATCCGCTCGGCTTGGCGCACGGCGGAATACCAAAACCAGCCGCGCTCTTACATCGGTTTCCGCTGCGTGCGCTCCAAAGCCACTACTACCAGCACCGTCAACAGCGGGCGAAAGAAGAATAAATAAAGATATAATTCTCAACCCATTATGTCCAAGAAAATAAATATTGTGGTACGCCTGCAACACTGGATGGACAGCGTGCCGGGACAGACCTTCCTTAACTACGCATACAGCTGGGGCGCATCGATCGTGATCCTCGGCGCACTCTTCAAACTCACGCACCTGCCGGGCGGCAACTTCATGCTGTTCATCGGCATGGGCACGGAGGTCGTGGTGTTCTTCCTCGCCGCCTTCGACCGCCCGTTCGATAAGAATGAGGTGGGCAAGGAACTCCCGCCCGACTATGAGACGGACGAAGAAATTGCCGACCGCATGGGCATCGGCGATGATGATGAAATCAACGAACCCGACAGCGAAGGCGAAACCTTCCGCGCCGAAAACCAGCCCGTCGGAGGCGGCGGCGTAGTGATTGGCGGCGGCACGGGCGGCGGCACAATCATCGTGACCAGCGGCTCTGGAACGGGCAATGCCGGCACTGGTTCGCCCACAGAAGCAACGCCGCAGCAGCCCGACATCGTGCAGGCTGCCCGCGAGGCCATCGCGCTCAACACGCCACAGGGCGACGAGCCCTTCGAAAACGAGGCGCAACGCCTGGCCGCCATTATCCGCGCTGCCAACGACGAACTGCTCCGCCGCGCACAGGCCGCCCTCTCGCCCGAAATGGAGGAAGCCACGCAGACCTATATCGACAAACTGCGCCTGCTCTCCGAAACCTTCGCGAAAGTGGACGAGCAGAGCGCGAAACTCACGCGCGACAGCGAGGAAATGGAAAACCTCAGCCGCACGCTCACGGGCATCAACAAGGTGTACGAACTCCACCTCAAAGGCATCAGCCTGCAAGTGGGCACCATCGAGCAAATCAACGAGCAGACCAACCGCCTCGCACAGCAAATCGAAGAACTCAACGGCGTTTACGGCCGCATGATCGAGGCACTCACGGTGAACATGCGCGGTGCACAGCCTGGAAAAGATTTAGCAGATAAGTAAAGGGTTACGCGCCGCAAGGAGTAGGGGCGTTTTGCAAAACGCCCGCCCCATACTCATAACCAAAAATAACACAACCATAATGGCAGTAAAGAAAAGACCGGTATCTCCGCGCCAAAAGATGATCAACCTCATGTACATCGTCCTTTTGGCCATGCTGGCGCTCAACGTGTCGAACGATGTGCTCAAAGGCTTCTCGCTCATCAGCGACAGCCTGCTGCGCACCACCGACAACGCCATGAAGGAGAACCTTGCCCTATACGAAGACATCAAGCAGCAACTGGCAGCCAATCCCGAAAAGGTGAAGCCGTGGTTCGACAAGGCGCACATCGTGAAAACCTCCGCCGACTCGCTCTACAACCTCGCCGAACGCCTGCGCATCGCCATTGCCCGCGAGGCCGACGGCAAGCACGGCAACCCCGACAAACTGGAAAACAAGGAAGACCTCGAGGCTTCCAGCCGCATCATGCTCGCCCCCGTGAAAGGCTACGGGCGCAGGCTCTATGACGAAATCGGGAAATTCCGCACCACCGTGCTGCAATACGTCACCGACCCGCGCCAGCGCGCCATCCTCGCCTCCAACCTTTCCACCGACGTGCCGGGCGGCGAAGACAACATCGGCAAGAACTGGGAGCAATACATGTTTGAGCAGATGCCGGCCATTGCCGCCGTCACGATGCTCGCCAAGCTCCAAAGCGATGTGCGCAAGGCCGAGAACGAGGTGCTCCACACGCTCGTATCCAACATCGACATCAAGGATATCCGCGTGAACGAGCTCAACGCCTACTGCCTGCCCGAAGCCACCACGCTCTTCCCTGGCGAAACGTTCCGCTCGCACATCTTCATGGCGGCGGTCGACACTACGCAGCGACCCGAAATCTACGTGAACGGCAAGCGCATCGCCGAAGACGGCTCTTACAACTTTACCGTCGGCTCGCCCGGCGAATATTCTTTCAACGGCTACATCATGATGCCCAACGCCGCCGGCGAAATCATACGCCGCGACTTCGTGCAGAAATACAATGTCATCGCGCCGCCTATGGGCGCAACCGTCGCCGCCGACCTCATGAACGTGCTTTACGCCGGCTTTGAGAACCCCGTGAGCGTAAGTGCCAGCGGCGTATCGCCCGACAAGATTAGCCTCGCCATGGCAGGCGGCACGCTCACCCCAAAGGGCGATGGAAAATACATCGCCAAGCCCGCCGCCGTGGGGCAGAACGTTACATTCACCGTGACGGGCGTGGTCAACGGCAAGCAGCAAACCATGGGCGTGTTCACCTTCAAGGTGCGCAAACTGCCCGACCCCACGGCCTATATCCGCGTGGGCGACGACATCTTCAAGGGCGGCAAGCTCGCCAAGGGCACGCTGCTCGGCGCACCGGGCATCGGCGCGGCCATCGACGACGGCCTGCTCAACATTCCCTTCAAGGTGCAGAGTTTCGAGACCGTGTTCTTCGACCGCATGGGCAACGCCCGCCCCGAAACGTCCAACGGGGCAGCATTCAGCGACAACCAGCGCTCCCTTATGCGCGAAACGCGCCGTGGCTCGCGCTTCTACATCACCAACGTGCATGTCATCGGCCCCGACGGCATAGCCCGCACCTTGCCGCAAGCCTTGGAAGTAATCGTGAATTGATTTTTCATAAATATATATAAATATGTATTCCCTCTTATCCCATAACAGCCGCACGCTTTTCGCGTTAGCCCTTGCCTTCGCCTGCACCCTTGCAGCCGTGGCACAGCCACCCGCACGCCGCAAGGCGGCCGAAAACAAGGAACAGACGGCCGCGCAATCCGCACCCAAAGGTTCTGCCTATCGCGACTTCCCCACAGCGGCGGCCATGCCTGAAGACGTGTCGTGGCGACGCGACATCTACCGCTCCCTCGACCTCACAAAGGACGCCAACGCCCCGCTCTACTATCCCACAACGCCTACCGACGGCCGTGAAAACCTCTTCACCTACCTCTTCAAGCTCTTGCTGCGCGGACAGGTGAAGGCATACGACTACAAACTCGACGGCAACGAGGACTTCTCGGAGAAAAACATCGTCAAGGCCAAGGAGCTCATGGACCGCTACCACATCTTCTATGAGCAGAAGGACGGCAAAATCCGCGTCACCGACAGCGACCTGCCCTCCGACGAGGTAAAGGTATATTTCATTAAGGAAAGCACCTACTTCGACCAGCACACCGCCACGATCCGCAAGAAGGTCACTGCCCTCTGCCCCGTGCTCAAGCGCGGCGACGACTTCGGCGGTGCAGACTCGCAGTACCCCATGTTTTGGGTCAAGATGGACGACGTGGCCCCCTATCTCGGCAAACTCATGCTCATGGGCAGCAACCTCAACAACGCCGCCATGATGTCGGCCGACGACTTCTTCACCCTCAACCGCTACGAGGGCGACATCTACAAGACCGTGAACCTGCAAGACCGCATCCTCGCCAACTACTGTGCCGAGGACTCCGCCATGAAGAAGGAGCAGGCAAGGATTGAGAAAGAACTCGACGACTTCGACCGCCACGTATGGGGCAAAGACTCCGTGGCAACCGATACGGTGAAGATTGCGCTCGCTGCCGACTCCGCAGCCCTGGCTGCCGGCGCAAAGGCTGGCGAAACGCCCAAGTCGCCGCGCCGCCGCACCTCCTCCACTTCGCGCCGCTCGAGCGTGAGCAACAAATCCTCCTCCGCGCCGAAATCGTCCTCAAAATCCACCAAGACAAAATCGTCTGCCACCAAGAAAACCAAAACGCCCAAAGTGCGCACATCATCTAATTCCTCGCGCTCCGGCGGCGGATATAGCGTGCGCCGGGAAAGGCATTGACAGTAGAGGGCAATAAATAACCGTTCTGTAGTTTCAAAGCACTATCAGGTAAAAGAAAAGAATCAGGCAGGGAGTAAAGACTCTCTGCCTGATTTTTTGCCCAAAGGTGATATAAACGAGCTGAAAGTAGGGGCGTTCTGCAGAACGCCCGCCCGCCCCGAGCCCAAAACGGTTTGTGCTCGCCTGAACGCCATCTGTATACGACAACCAAGCCCAAATCAATCAGTCAACCATTCTCCAGGCGTTCTGCAGAACGCCCCTACTCTTGAGACCTCATGTCTTGCCTTATTCTACAACGCAAAATTCAAAAGTCGTGGCGCGGACAATGTCTGCGCCACGACTTTTGAATTGTTTTACTCTTTGTATTTTTTCTTTTGATGTCAAACTAATAGGCGAGGCGCAAGCCGAGGATGCTGATGCTATTCGTAGGCGTGATGATGCCGCGAAAAGCAACGCGGCAGCCCGTTGCGTAGTCGCCCCAGCTGCCACCACGGGCCACGCGGCTAGAGCCTGTAGAAGGCCCTGTCGGGTCGGTCTGCGCTGCGGATGAATAAGAGCCATACCAGTCGGAACACCATTCCCAAACGTTGCCGCTCATGTCGTAGATGCCCAGTTCATTTGGAGCTTTGGTCTTGACGGGGTGCGTGGTAGAGGAAGAATTTGAACCGTACCAGGCCACCTCGTCAATCGCATAGCTGCCGCTATACAAACGTCCCTGAGCCTGATTGCCGCCACGGGCGGCATACTCCCACTGCGCTTCGGTGGGCAGGCGGAAGGTCTCGCCTGTCAGTTCGTTGAGTTTAGCGATAAAGGCCTGGCAGTCGTTCCACGAAACTTTTTCCACAGGACGCTGCATATTGCCAGTAAAGTTCGAGGGGTTGCTGCCCATAACGGCGCTCCAAAGTTCCTGCGTCACCTCCGTCTCGCCGATATAACAGTCGCTGAGCGTTACGCTGTGCGTGGGCGACTCGTCCGAGTTTGCGCCCGTTTGCTCCGAGGTTGCCCCCATGGTGAACGTGCCGCCCTTGACGGCTATCATCTTAAACGAAACGCCGTTGACGGTAAAGACTTTATCTTTTCCATCAAAGGCCGGCGTACCGCCATTTCCATTGTCGGAAGACCCATTGCCGCCATTCTGATTTGAGGAAGAAGTCAGCGCGTCTTCTTCGTTATCATCATCGCCGCAACTAACTACAAGCCCCCCGACTAAAAGCAATGAGAGCAGGGGCGCGTACAAAATTGATTTAGAAAAACTATTAAACATAAAAAAAGAATTATGATTAAACAATATAGTTTATACCAGCAAAATTAAATAAAAAACCGATTATCCCATAAGAAATGCGCCAAATATTGACCAATTAACATACTATTCGCACGTTTTTTGCCCATTTCAAATTATTTCGGACAACGGGGCGGCTTATAAAAAAAGTGCAAGCGAGGCTTTGTTCTGCCCTCGCTTGCACAAATATCGATAATAAAAACCCTCTGTTAAATCTTCTCCCCGAACGACAGGTCGCCCGCATCGCCCAAGCCGGGCACGATGTAGGCGCGGTCGTTGAGTTCGGGATCAATCGCCGCCGCCCAAAGCGTCACGTCATCGCCGGGGAAGGCGCGCTGCAAACGCTCGATGCCCTGCCGCGAAGCTATGGCGCAGCAGATGTGGAGCTTGGCAGGCGTGCCCTTCGAGAGAAAAGCGCGGTAAGCCAGTTCGAGGCTGCCGCCCGTGGCAAGCATGGGGTCTACGAGCAGGAAGGTGCTGCCGTCGAGGCGCGGCGCGGCAATATATTCTATGTGTATCTTGATGTCCTCGGCCTTGCCCTCATCGCGATAGGCAGAGAGGAAAGCGGCGTCCGCCCCGTCAAACACGTCGAGGAAGCCCTCGTGGAAGGCCAGACCGGCACGCAGCACCGTGCCCACCACGATGCGGTCGTCGTAAGTCGGCACCTCTGCTTGCGCCAGCGGCGTCTGAATGGTCTTGGGCGAATACGCGAGCGTGCGGCTCACCTCGTAGGCCATGGCGTGGGCGATGCGCTTCAAGTTGTTGCGAAACAGCGTACGGTTGCCCTGCACGTTCACATCGCGCAACTGCGCCATGAAGCAGTTTATCACGGAGCTGCCTGCTCCCAAATCTATGATTTTCATAATAAGGTCAATGTGATACGCCGCAAAAGCATAGGCTATTTGCGGCGTAATATTAATCATGTAGCACTCATTTATTTCGTTGCATTTCCTGCGCGGGCGAATCCTTTGAGCTGCAGGTCAAAGACAAGCGTGGAATAGGCGGGAATTGAGTTCTTCGCCGTTGCCCCGTAACCGAGCTGCCAAGGGATATACACTTTCCAGCGGTCACCTATACGCATGTGCTGCACAGCCGTGGCAAAGCCGTCCACAGTGGAACTTACAAGTATGCGTGCCGGCGTGGAAAGGTTGGGATTGAACACATATTCATCAGATGAATAAAGCCCGGAGTGGTCAAACACAAAGCCATTGACGTACGAGGCCGACGGCATTAGCCTTCCCACGTAATTCACGCGCACCGAGTCGGTGCTGTAAGGGTAACCCGTACCCGTGCCCCTGTCGATGACCTTGCAGCAAATGGAATCGGTGATTGCTGCCGGTGCTGCCGGGTCGGTGGCCTTTGCCGCGCTGCGATACATGCGCCAGTCGCAGTGCGCCTCCCAATCGTCGCCATACGCTGCCTTGGCCTGCGCCACGGCGGTGCGGGCTTCGGCCATACGCTGCGCGAAGTAAGTGTTGTTGCGGTTGCACCAATCGTCATACTCCGTATTGGTTAGTTCCGTTTCTTCGCACGAAACGAGCGCAGCGGCGGCGAGCAGCGCAAGGCAACTATACATGATGCGCCGCAACAGTGTGGCGGTAGGTTTCATTGAGTTCGGGAAGTGTTTTTAGTAAACGAGTTTACAAGTAAACGAGTAGACGAGACAGATTTGTCTTGCATACTATATTAATATGAGTAACTTGACTTGTTTACTCGTTTACTCGTATACTTGTCTACTAAGTTATTTCAAAGTTCGAGAAAACTAATTCTTTTTCAGCAGCGAGGTGATGGACACTTTGTCCTCAATGAGCGCGCGGAGGCTGTCGATGCTCACGCGTTCCTGCTTCATCGTGTCGCGGTCGCGCAGGGTGACGCAGTTGTCATTGAGCGTGTCGTGGTCGATGGTGATGCAGTAGGGCGTGCCCACGGCGTCCTGGCGGCGGTAGCGCTTGCCGATGGAGTCCTTTTCGTCGTAGGCGCACTTGAAGTGGAACTTGAGGCTGTCCATAATCTCGCGTGCCTTTTCGGGCAGCCCGTCTTTCTTGACGAGCGGCATGATGGCCAGTTTTGTGGGCGCGAGGGCTGCGGGCAGGTGGAGCACGGTGCGCGTCTCGCCGTTTTCGAGTTTTTCTTCTTCAAAGCTGTGGCACATCACGGAGAGGAACATGCGGTCCACACCGATACTCGTCTCGATGACATACGGCGTGTAGCTCTCGTTGCTTTCGGGGTCGAAGTATTCGATTTTCTTGCCCGAATATTTGGCGTGCTGCGAAAGGTCGAAATTCGTGCGGGAGTGTATGCCTTCCACCTCCTTGAAGCCGAAGGGCATGTGGAACTCGATGTCGGAGGCGGCGTTGGCGTAGTGCGCCAGCTTTTCGTGGTCGTGGAAGCGATAGTTATCGTTGCCGAAGCCAAGGGCGAGGTGCCAGTTGAGGCGCGTCTGCTTCCATTTCTTGAACCAGTCGAGCTCCGTGCCGGGCTTTACGAAAAACTGCATCTCCATCTGCTCGAACTCGCGCATGCGGAAGATGAACTGCCGCGCCACGATTTCGTTGCGGAAGGCCTTACCAATCTGGGCGATGCCGAAGGGCAGGCGCATGCGGCCGGTCTTCTGCACGTTGAGGTAGTTCACGAAGATGCCTTGCGCCGTTTCGGGACGCAGGTAAATGGTGGAAGCGCCGTCGGCCGTCGAGCCGACTTCCGTTTTGAACATGAGGTTAAACTGGCGCACGTCGGTCCAGTTGCGCGTGCCGGAGATGGGGCAAACGATTTCCTCGTCGAGAATAATTTGCTTCAGTTCTTCGAGGTTCATGTCGTTCATCGCCTGCGCGTAACGCTCGTGGAGCGCGTCGCGCTTGGCCTGCTGCTCGAGCACGCGGCCGTTGGTGGCGCGGAACTGCGCCTCGTCGAACGCCTCGCCAAAGCGTTTGCGTGCCTTGGCGATTTCTTTTTCAATCTTCTCCTCGTACTTGCCGATTTGATCCTCAATCAGTACGTCGGCGCGGTAGCGCTTTTTAGAGTCGCGGTTGTCGATGAGGGGGTCGTTGAAGGCATCCACGTGTCCGCTTGCTTTCCAAACGGTGGGGTGCATGAAGATGGCGGCGTCGATGCCCACGATGTTGTCGTGGAGCAGCACCATAGCTTGCCACCAGTATTGCTTGATGTTGTTTTTCAGTTCCACGCCGTTCTGTCCGTAGTCGTAGACTGCGCCGAGACCGTCGTAAATGTCGCTCGAAGGGAATACGAACCCATATTCCTTGCAGTGCGACACGATTTTCTTGAATACGTCTTCCTGTGCCATGTATATATATAATATTGTGTATGCTTCCTGCGCCGCCCTCCCGCTTCGCGCCGGGCTTACTGCGGCATAATCGGCGCAAAGTTACGAATTTAGGCGCGTTATCCGCTATTTTCTTACTAAAAAACCGCCGAAAGGCGGAATTTTGCCACCGCAGGCGAGACACGACTACTGAAAACGGACGATTATCAGCGCAGAAGCGCGCGGCTTTCTATAAGACATTTTTTATTTGCTTGGAGAAATTTTTTCCTAAGTCCGTGATATTTTTCATTATCTACGCAGAAAAAGTTTGTTACAAACTTGCTAACACATATTACAAACTTTGTAACACGTATTACAAACTTTGTAACAAGCGTTACAAACTTTATAACAAAAACTTTCAAGGAGGAAGGAAAAAAATTCAGCAAGCAAATAAAAACTATCTGTACATTCCGTAAAAAAGAAAAAGGGGATAATGTGGATTGCCAGCGCACTTGGTTGCCACGGCCTCGGAGCCGGCTATTCTGCATCGCCACTATGAAAATCGTGGCAGATATGACAAAGAAAAATTAATAAATCTTCAAACAAACTTTTACGCCTCAAATATTTATACTACTTTTGCAGCAGTGCTCTTATATGATAATCATTTTAATGAACGAATATGAAAAAAATCGTTTTCTTGCTCCTCGCCACAACGCTCTGCCTCACGGGCTGCCGCACAAAGGAAAAAGTACTTTATTTCCAGGACCTTGCCAACGGCGAGACCATACCCACTAAACTTCTTGAGACCATTAAATTCCAGCCGGGCGACAAGGTGTCGATCATTGTCAGCTCTGCCGCCACACCCGAACACGTGGCGCGCTACAACTTGCCGGTTATAACGCAGCAGGTGGGCGCAACTACCGCCCGCAGCTCCAACAATCAGGTGGCACTCTACACCGTGGACGAAAACGGAGACGTGGAAATCCCCTCTATCGGCAAGCAGAAAATCGGCGGACTGTCGCGCTCGGAAGCCCAGGCACGCATTCAGTCGCTCTTCCGCAACGGTATCCTCAACGACGCCATTGTGACGGTTACGCCTTACAGCCAATACGTTACGGTGATGGGTGAGGTGAAAAATCCCGGACGCTATGAATTTTCGCGTGACCAGATGTCAATTACCGAACTCCTTGGCCTGGCAGGCGACCTCACCATTCAGGGGCGTCGCGACCGCATTCTCGTGCTGCGCCAAGAGGGTGGCGAAACGAAGTCGTACTACCTCGATATCCGCTCGAAGAACATCATGAGTTCGCCCGTATATTACTTGAAACAGAACGATATAGTATATGTTGAGCCGAACCGCATGCGCGTGGGACAGTCTACCAACAACGACAACAGTATCCGACAGATAAGCATGTGGATCAGCATCGCCTCGTTCCTCACCACCATCGGCGTGCTTATTTTCAAAGACTAAGGGCATCTTGTGACAGCCTGAATGCACACCATAACTGGGAAGCCTCGGTCCGCGAGGCTTCTTTTTTTGCGCCTGCCCCAGCAACACCTAGCAAAAAGCCCGATTTTGCAAAGCAAACGTGACATTCTGTGCATCATATATTAAAAAACACTTACGCAAGTGCATTTTTCAGGAAAAAGGCTTGCAGGCAATAGGAAAAGCCCTTACCTTTGCATCGTGTTTTTCATAGTATTAGATTTAAGGTTAACAAGGTTGGGATACAGAGGTATCCCTTTTTTTATGCCCGAAAAGTAAGACAAAAGGGCTTTCTAAGCACCCGCCGACCACGAAAAACGCCATTATCTGCCCAAAAACAAGGGGAAAAGCCACATATTCAGAAAAAATGCCGTATATTTGCACGTCAAATCGCCTTGTAAACTTTTAAGAGGTATACAATATTAATAATAATAACAATAAAAACAACCCCAATCACACACAATGCAAAACAAAGGATTTGTTAAAGTAATTGCAGTGTTGCTGACTTTGATTTGCCTTTTCTATCTCTCGTTCTCGGCCGTAACAAGCCACTACGAGAAGAAAGCCGCCGAGCTCACGGCGCAAGGCAAAGACGGCAGCGCATACCTCGATTCCATGCGAAACGAGAAGGTGTACCTGAACTGGAAAACACTCAAAGAATGCGAAGAACTGCAAATCGGTCTCGGCCTCGACCTTAAAGGCGGTATGAACGTTATCCTCGAAGTGAGCGTGCCCGACGTGGTGAAGAGCCTCGCCGGCGAAAGCGCCAGCGACCCCGCCTTCGCCAAGGCACTCGCTGATGCACGCGAGCAGGCCAAGAAGGAAAGCGCCGACTTCGTGGACATCTTCGTTTCCGTCTATCAGAAGCAGAACGGCGAAAACCGCCTCGGCGGCGTGTTTGCCTCTAAGCTCAAGGAAAAGAATATCTCCTACAACTCTACGGACAACGAGGTGAAGAAAGTGCTCGCCGAAGAAGTTGCAGCCGCCGTTGAAAACTCTAACAAGGTGGTGCGCTCGCGTATCGACCGCTTCGGTGTGGCTCAGCCCAACATCCAGGTGCTGCACGGCAAAGGCCAAATCGGTCAGATCATGGTGGAAATGCCGGGTATTAAGGAGCCGGAGCGCGTGCGCAAACTGCTTCAGGGAAGCGCCAACCTCGAATTCTGGGAAACTTATACGCTCAACGAACTGCAACCTGCGTTGGTTGAGGTAGACAACCGCCTCGCCAAGGGTGCAGCCCCCGCCGACACGACCGCTGCCGACTCTGCCGCCGCCAAGAGCGTGCAAGAGAAAGCCGCTGCCGATGCCGCCGCCCGCCATCCGCTCTTCGCCAAACTGATGCAGAGCGCAGGCAGCCAGCCCATCGTTTCTCCGCAAGGTTGCATCGTGGGTATGGCACTCGCTGCCGACACGGCCGAAGTCAACGCCATGCTCAACAGCGAAGCCGCACAGGGCACACTGCCCGCCGACGTGCATTTCGCCTGGAGCGTGAAACCCTCCGAAAGTTTTAAGGCACCTATCTTTGAACTCTACGCCCTGAAAGCAGAAAACGGCAAGCCCTCTATGTCGGGCGACGTGATTGCCGATGCCAAGGACGACTTCGACCAGCACCACAACCCCATCGTTTCGATGACGATGACCACCAACGGCTCGCGCGACTGGGCTGCCCTCACGAAGAAGAACCTCAAAAAGTGCGTGGCAATCGTGCTCGACGACGTAGTATATAGCGCCCCCGTGGTGCAGACGGAAATCACCGGCGGACAGTCGCAGATTTCGGGTCACTTCACCACCGACGACACGCGCGACCTCGCCAACGTGCTCAAGAGCGGTAAGATGCCCGCGCCCACCAAGATTGTGCAGGAAGAAACCGTTGGCCCGAGCCTCGGTGCCGCTTCTATCAACGCCGGTTTCACGGCTTGCGTAGTGGCATTCGTGCTGCTGATGATCTTCATGTGCGCCTTCTACGGCTTTATCCCCGGCATGGTGGCCAACTGCGCCCTCTTGCTCAATTTCTTCTTCACCTTCGGCGTGCTCATTTCCTTCCAGGCGGCCCTCACGATGAGCGGCATCGCCGGTATGGTGCTTTCGCTCGGTATGGCAGTGGATGCCAACGTGCTGATTTATGAGCGCACAAAGGAAGAACTTGCTGCCGGCAAGAACATCAAGACGGCACTTGCCGACGGTTACGGCAACGCCTTCTCCGCAATCTTCGACTCCAACCTCACGTCAATCATCACTGCCATCATCCTTTATAACTTCGGCACGGGTCCCATCCGAGGCTTCGCCCTCACGCTCGGCATCGGTATCTGCGCCTCGTTCTTCACCGCAGTTTGGATGACGCGTATGGTTTACGAACACTTCCACAACCGCGACAAGTGGCTCGGCCTTACCTTCACCACCGCCCTCAGCCGCAACTTTATGAAAAACGCCAGCGTGCGCTTCATGGAAAAGGCCAAAGGCTCTATCACCATCTTCCTCGTGGCTGCAGCCGTTTGCATTGCCTTCCTCGGCATTCGCGGACTTTCGAAGGGTATCGACTTCACTGGCGGCCGCAACTACGTGATTGAGTTTGAGCAGAAAGGTGTAACGCCCGAGCAGGTGCGTGCAGCCGTGGCCGAAAAGGTACAGGCCAAGGACGCAGAAGCAACCGTCAGTGCCATTGCCATTACCACGACCAACAACGAAGCGGTGCGCCTCACCACGAACTATCGCATCGATGACGATTCTGAAAATATCGACCAGGAAGTCGAGAAGTTCATCTACGATGCCCTGCACGAGCAGAACCTCATCAAGGCCGACTACGCTACGTTTATCGACCGCGACAACCACGCCGGCGGCTCTATCGTATCGGCACAGAAGGTAGGTCCTTCCGTTGCAGCCGACATGGCAAAGAGTGCCGTTATCGCCGTGCTGCTCTCGCTTGTGGCCATCTTCCTCTACATCCTTATCCGCTTCCGCAACGTGGCATTCTCCGTGGGCAGCGTCGTAGCCCTCTGCTTCGACACCCTGCTGATTCTCGGCACGTACTCCATCTGCTGGGGCTGGGTGCCCTTCTCGCTCGAAGTGGACCAGACGTTCATCGGTGCTGTGCTGACGGCTATCGGTTACTCGATCAACGATAAGGTGGTAGTGTTCGACCGTATCCGCGAGAACCTCGGCCTCTATCCGAAGCGCGCCACGATGCGCCTCTTCAACGAGTCGCTCAACAGCACTTTGGCCCGTACGCTCGTGACCTCCGCCACGACGCTCCTCGTGCTGCTCTGCATCTTCTTCCTCGGTGGCGACAGCATCCGCTCGTTCTCCTTCGCCATGATTCTCGGCGTTGTGTTCGGCACGCTCTCGTCCATCTTCCTTGCCGCTCCTATCGCTTACCGCACCCTCGGCAAGAAAAGAGTGATTGAGGAAAAATAAATCAAGACTCTCTCATAGACATCAATAAAAACGTCGGCGCACCGAAAGCAGTGCGCCGACGTTTTGCTGTATTAACGTGTAGGTTCGGTTAGATAAATCAAATTTGTTGGATATGCGATAAAGTTTTAACGAGTAGGGGCGTTTGGCAAAACGCCCGGATGAATCTCGTGCAAACGAGCGCAGAGCCGAACGTTGGCGGGAGTTCTGCTGAACGCCCGCCCCTACCAAACAGCAATCTTAGGCATATAAGAAGCCCTGCCAAGACGTATGCAAACATCCTGGCAGGGCTTTTATTGTTTCCCTAACGTACTTATCGCATAATTAGCTTGCCATTCTGAATAAAAACCCCTTGCTTCGGCGCACGGGTCAAGAGTCTGCCACTAAGGTCGTAGCAAGCGGAGGGGGCGCACGAAGCGTCCGCGCGGCGCACGTCACTGATGCCTAAAATGTCTTCTTGCTTGCGGTAAACACGTACCCAGTCAAACTGCGTTTCGTAAGTGAAACTCGTGTCGGCAGGCTTGGCCCACGCGCCGCTGCCCACGCTCTGATTGAGAATGAGATAGAACGGGGCATCGAAGGGCCACTGACCATCTTTGAGTTCGCTCTGATTGGTGCTCTTGAGATAGCTCCACATCTTCTTGCCGTCAACATACCAAGTGATGGACGTGGCATCCCATTCCACGGCAAAAATGTGCCAATAATCGTAGTCCAAGCCCTCCATATAGCGGCTATTGCCACCTTTTTTCAGATTATAGGTCCAGTTGGTGTGGACAGTGCCATAGGCGCGGTCTTCCGTGTCGATGGTTTCCCAGATGTCTATTTCGCCATTGTTGGGCCAGCCGAGGCTGTTGTCGGTGGGCATCATCCAGAAGGCGGGGAAGTTGCCAATGTGCTGGGTGGTCTTGATGCGCGCCTCTGCCCTGCCCCACTTGAAGTCGAACTTGCCCTGCGTCTTGATGCCGCCCGTGAGCATTTCGGCGGGGTCGGTCTCCTTGTCAGGGTTGGGGATAGCAAGGCAATGCAATGCGCCGTCGGCACAATAAACCACAAGGGGAGAGTCGGAGCACCAGCGGTTCCAGGTAGCCCCCTGGCGTTCCGTGCGCTTCCACCATTCGCCGGAGGGCTCGCCGGTGCCGTCGAACTCATCGCTGAACACCAGCACGCGGGCCGCCTCGTTGGTGTCGTCGCGCTGCCATTCGCCGGAAATAAATACGGAGTCGGTGATGTATTCGCCGTCAATCGTTATTTCTGTAACGTCGGCCCAAGAAAGGACTTCCTTTTTCCACTCATTTTCGCCGCAGCGCACAAGCAGCCCTTCGGGACAATGCCAACCAGCCTGCGAGGTGGCATAGAAAGTGAAGTCACGCCCCTTGGCGGTGCTATTGGGCATGGCACCCCCTTCTACGCTGTTCCAAATGTAGCCGTGACGGGTGTCGATGCTAAGGGCAACTTGTTCGGGGAAGGCCTCTTCGAGTTTGCCAAAGCAGGCGGCGCTGTCGGGCTGTACGTTTTCATTCTCGGAGATAACCCATGTAGAGCCATTGTCGGTGGCGTTCCAAATGCTGACGGGATAGGGCAGCTGCGGCGCGGCGCAGAGGTAGTGGAGGTTGCCGGGATAGGAGCAGAGGGAGAAGCCTTCGCCGTTTTTGGCAAACTCCACGGCAACGGGCGTGGCCTGCATCTTGGCAGAGGCCGTAGAGGGATTGTTGGGGGTGTGGCCCACGGCGAGGAACTTTTCAGCCCCTATGTTGTAAACGTACCATTTGCCCCGGAAGTTTACTATCATCCAACTACTGGAAGGGTCGGTGAGGTCAACGGGCAGCGCATAGGAGTCTTTGGAAACGCTGCCGTTGGGATTGGTCATGCCTGCCGCCCACACGAGGTCGGGGTTGGCTGCGGCATTGTACACGGCATAGGTGGTGAAATAAGGGTTGTAGAGCGTGTATGCCTTGTTGTCGGAGAGTTCTTCAAGGGAAGAAATCTGCGCAGGCATCGGAAGCCCCGCCGTGAGCAGGAACAAGAGAAGGATTAGTTTTTTGTTCATAGCGTCTGAGGTTTTAAGAATTTAATTAATATGTATCAGGGGACTGGCCCGCCGCGGCACTCATTTACCCGACAGTTCAAAGGCGAGCGTGCCCGCCTCCGTGAGTTGCTTGTGGGTGAGGCGGAAACCTTTGTGGGGCTTACCACCGAGGCGCACGGAGGAGATGTGGCGCGTGTCGGTCCAAGAAGCGCCTGGTGCGGTGATGACGAGTTGCTCCCTGCCGCCGCAAAGGGCGGGGTCGAGGCGCAGGGTGACGCGGGAGAACACGGGGGCGGTGAGCGTGTAGGACGGGTCGCCCGGCACGTCGGGATAGAAACCTATCATCGAGAAGATGGCCCAAGCCGACATGGTGCCCGTGTCGTCGTTGCCGGGAATACCGTCAGGCTGCGTGGTGAAATGCTTGCGGAGCAGGCTGCGCGTGAGGTCTTGCGTGCGCCATGCCTCGCCCTTGATGCGCGAGAAGAGGTAGGGATAGGCGATGTCTGGCTCATTGGCGGGGTCGTAAAGCCCCTTGTCAAAAATGGCTTGCAGATTGGCGGTAAATTTCTTTGCGCCGCCCATAAGTTTAATAAGTCCGTCAATGTCGTGCGGCACATAGAACGTGTAGTTCCAGGCATTGCCCTCGTGGAAACCGGGACTTGGCTCGAAGTTCTCGCCCTGTCGGGGATTGAAGGGCGTGAGGAACGTGCCGTCGGACAGCAGGGGGCGCAGTGTGCCGTACTCGGCACTGAAATATTTGCGCCAGCCGAGGGCACGCTGGCGGAAGAGCCGGGCATCGTCGGTCTTGCCCAAAGCATTTGCCCAAAGGGCGAGGGCATTGTCGGCCACGTAATATTCGAGCGCGTGGCTCACGGAATTGTCGAACTCGCTCCTGAGGGGCACGTAGCCGAGACGCATGTAGTCGTCGTTGTCGGGGCGCATGGGATTGTCCTTGCCTGGCGTGAGCGCACTGCGGCGGGCGGCGGCGTAGGCAGCCTCAACGTCGAAATCACGCAGGCCTTTGAGATAACTGTCAGCCAAGACGGGAATGGCGGGGTCGCCTTCCATCGTGAACGTTTCGCGGCCGTAGAGTTCCCATTTGGGCAGCCAGCCCCATTCGCTTGCCATGCCAGTCATGGAGCGCAGCATGTCGGCCTGCCGTTCGGGGTAGACGAGCGAGAGCAACTGGTGGACGTTGCGATAGGTGTCCCACAGGGAGAACACGGTGTAGCGGTTGCGCCCGGCAGGCACCGTGCCGATACCGTCGCCTTCCATCATGGGGTAACGTCCGTCGGCATCCTGCAAGATGTTGGGGTGGAGGAGCAGATGATAGAGCGCGGTGTAGAACACGGTTTTTTCTTCCTCCGTGCCGCCCTCTACGAGTATGCGCGAAAGGTCTTCGTTCCATTTGCCCTCAGCCTCGGCACGCACTTGGTCGAAGGTCTTGCCCGAAAGTTCGGCTTCGAGGTTGCGCCGCGCCCCTTCGATACTGACGAATGATACGCCCATGCGCACCTCCACCTGTTCGCCTTCTGCGGCATCGAAACTGAACCATGCGCCGATGTCGTCGCCGGAGAGGTCTTTGGCGTAGCGCGTGTAGAGTTTATATTTATTGTCGTCGGGGTCCCATTCCGCCTCAACGCCTTTCTTGGGACGCTGGAATTTCCAGTAGCCTGCGGTCAGCCCTTTGCGTTCCACGCGCATCACAAAATAAATGGGGAATACCGCCTGGCGGGCATCGTAGCAGAACGTGCCGAGGAGTTTGCTGCCGACCACCTCGTTCGGCGCGGTGCGGCGCAGCGTGGCGCCCGTTTCGTTAGTAAGCCCCTCACCGAGGTTGAGCAGAATGTGCGAGCGGCCGCCGGGGAAGGTGTAGCGGTGGACGGCGCAGCGCGGCGTGGCAGTGACCTCCGTCTTCACGCCGTAGCGCGTGAGGGTGTTGGTGTAGTAGCCAGGGCGTGCCTGCTCGGCGGCGTAGGCGGAACCGTATTGGCGGAAATCCACGCAGAGCGTATCGGTCACCGTGGGCATCACGAGCAGCGAACCGAGGTCGGGGCAGCCCACGCCGCTGAGGTTCACGTGGGAATAGCCCGTGAAGAACACGTTGTGGAACTCGTAGGGCGTGCTCCACCAGCGGCTGTCCTTGTCGTACTTGTTGCGGTCGGAACCCATCACGTTGAACGGCACGACGCTCATCATGCCGCTGGGGCATACCGCCCCGGGGTTGCAGGTGCCGAAGTTGGTGGTGCCGATGAAGGGATTGACATAGTCCACCGGCCTCTTCTCGGCAAAGCAGCACGACAGGGAAAGCAAGGCTGCAAAAAAGGAAAGGCTGATTTTTCTCATAAAATAGAAATCAAGTAGGGGCGTTTTGCAAAACACCCTGTTAATGATTGCCTTTCGGCGCAAAGGGCGGGCGTTTTGCAAAACGCCCCTACTTTTAATTACTGCTTTTTCAAAAACTCAATGATTTCGGAGATATGGCCAAACGCCATGCCTACGCAGGTATCTGCCGCGCCGTAGTAAACGGCCACGCGGTCGCCCTCATGCAAGGCGGCGCAGGGGAACACCACGTTGGGCACATCACCGCAAAGTTCGTAGGGGGCGGCAGGCGCAAGGAGGTATTCCATAGAGCGGTGCAGCACCTTCGTGGGGTCGGCGAGGTCGAGCAGGACGGCACCCATAGAGTAGCGGAAGCCGTTGCACGTCTGGATAACGCCGTGATAGAACATCAGCCAACCCTCATCGGTGCGGATAGGCACAGTGCCCGCGCCGATTTTGAGACATTGCCAGGCACTCTGCTCAAACGGCACGGTCTTCATCACGCTGCGGTGCTCGCCCCAATACTTCATGTCGGGGCTGAAACTGATGTAAATATCGCCGAAAGGCGTGTGGCCGCTATCGCTCGGACGCGAGAGCATGGCATATTTGCCATTAATCTTTTCAGGGAAAAGCACGCCGTTGCGGTTGAAGGGCAAGAAGGCGTTCTCGCACTGATAGAACGTCTGGAAATCGAAAGTATAGGCAATGCCGATAGTGGGGCCGTGGTAGCCGTTGCACCAAGTGACCCAGTAGCGGTCTTCAATCCACGCCACGCGCGGGTCGTACTTATAGTCGCTATCAATCATCTCCGTATTGCCGGGCACAAACTTGATCGGCTCGTGGTTGATGTCCCAGTGGATGCCGTCTTTGGAGAAGCCGGCAAAGATGTTCATCTGCACGCGCTTGTTGTCGCAGCGGAACACGCCGGCGAAGCCGTCGCCGAAGCGCACCACGGCACTGTTGAAGATACTGTTGGAAGAGGGAATGTCGTAGCGGCCGATAACGGGGTTTTCGCTATAGCGCCACATGATGTCTTTGGAGCCGGCAGGGCGTTCCTGCCAAGGTATGGGTGTAAGCATGGTATTAGATATTTATTGGTTATTGGTTTCTTTGAACGGTGCGAAATAAGTGATAAGGAACGATGGAATGGTGGCGAAGAGCACGAAGATAAAGAATGGCTCGTAACCTCCGGGTTTGTCAAACCACACGCCCAACTGCTCGCACAGCCAGCCGCTCATCATGCCCGGCAGCATCACGCCCAAGTTCATAATGCCCGAGGCAAAGGCGTAGTGCGCCATTTGGCTCTTACCCGGAGCTACCTGCTGCATCATATAGAGCGTAAGGCCCACAAAGCCGAAGCCGTAGCCGAAATACTCGAACACGATGCCCGAACAGATCAGCCACTCGTTGGTGGGCTGGGTGATGGAGAATATGGTATAGATGACAAAAGGAATATTGAAGGCGCAGCAGAGAATGAACAGGGCGCGGCGCAGGCCGATGGCCTTGATAAAATAGCCTGCCAAAATGGAACCGCCCACGAAAGCCGCCGCGCCGTAGGTGCCGTAGAACAATCCAATGGTATCTACGTCTAAGCCCAAACCGCCCTCTGCACGCGAGGCTTTGAGGAAAAGCGGCACGATTTTCATCACGAACCCTTCGGCAAAGCGGTAAAGGATGATGAAGAAGATGTAGTAGACGATGTGCTTCTTTCTGAAAAAGTCTGCCAGCATATCCCACGACTCAATGGCCGTTTGGCGCACCGACGTAACGCAACGCTTCGGCGCGGAGCCTGGCAGCATGAGGGAGTGGTACAGGCTCAGCAGCACCATGATTGCGCCGAGCGCGGCTATGATGATGGTCCAAGCATATTGGTTGGCGGTAAACTCGCTCTGTCCCTCCGCCATGAAATACTTAATGATTTTTCCGGCGCAATATACCAAGCCGCCTGTCGCCACGATTTTGGCAATATTATAAAAGGCTCCCTGCCAGCCGATATAGGCTGCCTGCTGCTTTTCGTCCAGTTCGCTCATATACACACCGTCGCAGGCAATGTCGTGCGTGGCGCCGCTGAAACCGATGACAGCCAAAAGCGCGATGGCAATGGTGAAGAAATTGGGCAAACCCAGAGAGAATGCCACCAAGCCAAATGTAACGCCCGTGACCATTTGCGTGAGCACCACCCAAAACTTCTTGGTTTTGAACAATTCGAGGAACGGGCTCCACAGCGGTTTGAGCGTGTAGGGCAGGAGGATAAGCGATGTCCAGAACGTGATGAGCGTCTTGTCCACACCCAAGCCTTCAAACATCAGGACGGTCACCATGTTGAGCACCACGAAAGGCAGTCCCATTGCAAAGTAAGCCGTCGGCACCCACGTGATTGGGCTGCGCTTGTTCTTCATTTCTTTAATTTCGTTGTTTTGCATCGTATTGGATTTAAGGATTTCATTTTTAGTAAACGAGTTTACAAGTAAACGAGTAGACGAGATAGAAATGTCTTGGTAATTATTATAAACGAGAAACTTGTCTTGTTTACTTGTTTACTCGTTTACTTGTTTACTCAAAAACATGCTTGCCGTAGCTTACGCCCATCAGTTCGTACAGCCCGGCTTCGCCTTGCAGGCGATTGAGGAAATCGGGATAGGCGCGGCGTGCCTGCGGCGTCCAGCCTGCTTCTGCCACGGCGGCGAGGCGCGGCATCATCAGATACTCAACGGTAGCGGCATCTTCCACCCATTCTGTCCAGAAGTTGGCCTGCACGCCGAGATATTTTGCTTGCAGATTTTCAGGCACGTCCTTGGCAGGCACATAATTATATACCGCCTCAACGGTCTCCGTACCGTGACCCTGCGAGCGCGGCTCTGTGGAGAGTTGCGACTGGCGGCGGTTGATGTAATAGGGAATTTGCGGCGAAAGGATCGTGTTGAACCCTCGGCCGGCGGCATCGCGAGCAGCGCCGTCTGCGCCAATCCAAGCCATAATGGTGATGTCCTTGCCGAGCGGAGCGGTGTTGCCGTGCAGCACCTCGTTCCAGAAAATCAGTTTACGCTGCTTTTCGAGCGGCTGCTTTGAGATGTGCTGCTGCAATTTATGATAAAAGTCTATTTGCAAGTCGCGGTATTTTTCAGACCCAATCTCTTTCAACCGTGCCTGACACAAAGCATTGCGCTCCCATTTGTCCGTAGGACATTCGTCGCCTCCGAGATGAATGTAGCCAAAGGGGAAAAGCGCGGCAAGTTCGTCAATTACGTCGCAGGCAAACTGCACGGCGCGCGGTTCTGCCACATTAATCACGTCCGCCGAAACGCCCTGCCACAGCCACACCTCGTGCGGCGCTTCGGGGTCGCAGGCAAGAAACTCGGGATAGGCAGCCACGGCGGCCTGCGAATGCCCTGGTATGTCCACCTCGGGCACGATTTCAATGAAACGCTCGGCGGCATAAGCCACGATTTCCTTAACGTCGGCGTGCGTATAGAAACCTCCGTAACGCTGTCCGTCGGGCTTGACGTCGCCCCAGCCGAGCACCTTGCTGTTGCGCCATGCGCCCACCTCCGTGAGGCGCGGGTATTTCTTGATTTCGATGCGCCAGCCTTGGTCTTCGGTCAGATGCCAGTGGAAACGGTTCATCTTATAGACCGACATCAAGTCGAGCACGCGCTTGATTTCTTCTTTCCCGTAGAAATGGCGACCCTCGTCGAGCATAAAGCCGCGCCAGGCGAAACGGGGCGCGTCGCTGATGCGCACATTTGGCACGGTCCACGCCTTATTCTTCTCCGTGCACGGCTGTCCTGCCATGACGGAGCGGGGAAATAGTTGTTTGAAAGTTTGCAGGGCATAGAAGAAACCGGCAGGCTGCGCGGCGGAGATGCGCACCTTGCCTTCCGCCACCTCGAGCGTATAGGCCTCGCTTGCGAGGGAGGCGTCGAGCGTGAGCGTCATCGTGGCAGAACTCTTCTTGGTGCGCTGCACGTCCATGGCCGTGGCGGTGCAAAACTCGTGGGAAAAGCGGCTCACCACCGCCCCTACCTCTGCCGGGGCTTTCGAGTCCAGGCGTATGGTAAACTTCTTAGTAAAACTACTCGTGCCTCCGCTCTGCTCCATATGTGCGGGCAGCGGAATAAGCGAAAGCGAGGGAGTGGCGGCACTCACGGCTTGACAGACAACAAGCAGGATTGCCAAGAAAAGAAAGCGTGTTTTCATAGTATAGGTTAAGGAATGGATTTCTATATATAGTAAACGAGTTTACAAGTAAACGAGTAGACGAGACATGAATGTCTTGCTGATTATGTTTATACGAGTAACTTATCTTGTTTACTTGTTTACTCGTTTACTTGTTTACTAAAATCTCTACAGCCCGAGCTGCTCGGAGAGTTGCAGCATACGGTTGATGGGGCGCACGGCCGCCTTGGCGATATCGGCGGGCACGTCCACTACGGGCCATTCGTAGCGCAGGGTGTTGTAGACTTTTTCGAGGGTCACGAGCTTCATAAAGTTACATTCGTTGCAACCGCAGGTGCTGTCGTCGGGCGGCACGGGTATGAACTGCTTGCCGGGGCATTGCTTCTGCATCTCGTGCAAGATGCCGCTTTCCGTCACCACGAGGAAGGTATCGGCTTCGGCGTTTACTGCATATTTGAGCAAAGCGGCGGTAGAGCCCACCACGTCAGCCAGTTTCACAATCGGGCCTCTGCACTCGGGGTGCACCAGCACCTTGGCATCGGGATATTGCTGCTTGAGCTGGACGAGCTTTTCCACCGAGAAGCGTTCGTGCACGTGGCACGCGCCGTTCCACAGGAGCATGTCGCGCCCCGTGATGCTGTTGATGTAAGCCCCGAGGTTGCGGTCGGGTCCGAAGATAATCTTTTCGTCCTTCGGAAAACTCTCCACGATTTGCTTGGCATTGCCCGAAGTTACCACCACGTCCGTCACTGCCTTCGTGGCTGCGGAGGTGTTGACGTAAGAAATGACTGTGTGGTCGGGGTGGTCGTGCACAAATTCGGCGAACTCCTTTGCCGGGCAGCTTTCGGCGAGCGAGCAGGTGGCGTTGAGGTCAGGAATGAGCACCGTCTTTTCGGGGCAGAGAATTTTGTTGGTTTCACCCATAAAGTGCACGCCGCACATCACAATCACGTCGGCATCCGTTTGGGCGGCCTTGCGGGCGAGGGCAAGGCTGTCACCGATAAAGTCGGCGATGTCCTGAATCACGCCTTCGGTATAATAGTGTGCAAGGATTATGGCGTTCTTCTCCCGGCACATTTTGCGGATCTCGGCTTTGAGGTCTATGCCTTCGGGCACAGGCTCATTGATATAGCCGAGCGTCTTCCAAGTTTCTTTGGTTGCGGTCATAGGGATATACAATATTATATATATAGTAGACGAATAAACTACTTTATCCTTTAAGGATGCGCTTGATGTCGTTGAGCTTGTTGAGGGCTTCGAGCGGCGTGAGGTTGTTCACATCGATGTGCAGCAACTCGTCGCGTATCTGTTTGAGCACGGGGTCGTCGAGTTGGAAGAAACTCAGTTGCGTGCCCGTGGTGGTGTCCACTTGCGAGATGCTTTCGCCTTTCGGCAGGTTGCTTCCCGCCTTCGCTCCCGCGCTTTCGAGGTCGTGCAGGATTTGCCCCGCCCGCTTCACGATAGAGGCAGGCATACCCGCGAGGCGAGCCACATGTATGCCGAAAGAGTGCTCCGAACCGCCCGGCTGCAATTTGCGCAGGAACACCACGCGATTGTTTACCTCGCGCACCGAAACGTTCCAGTTCTTGACGCGCGGGAAGAGCCGTTCCATTTCGTTGAGTTCATGGTAGTGCGTGGCAAAGAGCGTGCGGGCGTGCGCCCTCGGGTTTTCGTGAATATATTCCACAATGGCCCAGGCTATGGAGATGCCGTCGTAGGTCGACGTGCCGCGCCCCAGTTCATCGAAGAGCACAAGGCTGCGCTCGCTCAGGTTGTTCATGATATTGGCCGCCTCGTTCATCTCCACCATAAACGTACTTTCGCCGAGCGAAATGTTGTCGCTTGCTCCTACGCGGGTGAAGATTTTGTCCACCACGCCGATGGTTGCGCTGTCGGCAGGCACAAACGAACCCATTTGCGCCAAGAGCGTGATGAGTGCCGTTTGGCGGAGCAGGGCACTCTTACCCGCCATGTTCGGGCCGGTCACGATGATGATTTGCTGCGTCGTGGTGTTGAGCATCACGTCGTTTGCCACATATTCCTCGCCGATCGGCATCAGCGTTTCAATCACCGGGTGCCGCCCCTGCCGGATATCGATGGCAAGACTTTCGTCCACGGCGGGGCGTACGTAACGCCGTTCGCGCGCCACGGCTGCGAGCGATTGCAGGCAGTCGAGCGTGGAAAGCGCGGCAGCGTCCTCCTGCAAGGGAGCGATGTAGCTGCCCACGTAATTCAGCAATTGTGCATAGAGTTCGGCTTCGAGCGCAAGAATCTTATCCTCTGCTCCTAAAATCTTCTCCTCGTATTCTTTAAGTTCCTGCGTGATGTAGCGTTCGGCCTGTGCGAGCGTCTGCTTGCGCACCCAGTCGGCGGGCACTTGCGCCTTATAATTATTGCGCACCTCGATGTAATAGCCGAACACGTTGTTAAATCCTATTTTCAGGCTCGGAATGCCCGTAGCGTCGCTTTCGCGCTGCTGTATTTTCAAAAGATAGTCCTTGCCGGAGGAAGAAATGCTACGCAGCTCGTCCAGATCCGCGTTCACGCCCGAAGTGATCACGCCGCCCTTGGCCACGAGTATGGGCGGGTCGGTGGTCAGCGTCCTGCTGATGCGCTCGCGCAACTCGGACAGGGGATTGAGCCGCTCGCCGATTTTCTTGATGGAAGGGTCGTTGGAATGCGTGCAGGCGTATTTCAGCAGGGCCGTGCTTTCGAGCGCACCCCGCAGCTGCTGCAACTCGCGCGGATTGACGCGCCCCGTGGCCACTTTCGACACGATGCGCTCCATATCGCCCACCTTTGGCAGTTCCATTTCGCAGAGGTCGCGAAACTCCGGCTCGCGGAAGAAATGCTCCACGCCGTTTTGCCGCTCCTCAATATCGCCCACTGCCCGCAGGGGGAATAGCACCCAGCGATGCAGCAGCCGCGCACCCATCGGCGTGAGCGTGCGGTCGATGACGGAAAAGAGTGAGGCTCCGCCCTCGCACATCGGTTCCACCAATTCGAGGTTGCGGATGGTGAACTTGTCAAGGCGCACGTAGCGGTCTTCCTCTATGCGCCTCAGGGAGGTGATGTGGCCGATGTGCGTGTGCTGCGTCATGTCGAGATAGCACAGGATAACGCCTGCCGCCACCGTGGCCTCTTTCAAGTGTTCCACGCCGAAGCCTTTGAGGTTTTTCACCTCGAAATGCTTCAGCAGCTTCTCGCGGGCTGTGTTGCCCGTGAATGCCCAGTCGTCCACTTCAAAAATAAAGAAGCGCGTGCCGAACATCTGCGTGAAGCGGGCCTTGCTGCCGCGCTGCACCAGCACCTCTTTCGGTGCAAAGCCGCTCAGGAGTTTGTCGATATATTCTGCCCGCCCCTCTGCCACGAGAAACTCGCCCGTAGAGATGTCGAGCAGCGACATGCCCACGGCCGCCGCGCCGTAGTGAATGGCACAGAGGAAATTGTTTTCTTTCGCGTTGAGCACGTTGTCTGCCATGGCCACGCCCGGCGTGACGAGTTCTGTGATGCCGCGCTTCACAAGTTTCTTCGTGAGTTTAGGGTCTTCCAACTGGTCGCAGATGGCCACGCGGAAACCCGCGCGAATAAGGCGCGGCAGATACGTGTCGAGCGCATGGAAGGGGAAGCCCGCCATTTCCGTTGCAGGCCCGCTGCCCTTGTTGTTGCGGCGCGTGAGCGTAATGCCCAGCACGCCCGCAGCCGTCACGGCATCGGAGGCATATGTTTCGTAGAAGTCGCCGCAGCGAAACAGCAGAATGGCATCAGGGTTTTTGGCCTTGAGGTCATAAAACTGCTTCATCATCGGCGTAAGCGTTTCCTCTGGCATATTTTTAGTGGACGAGTTTTTTTGTAGACGAGTAAACGAGTAGGGGCGTTCTGCAGAACGCCCGCCAAAGCGTCTTCTTTTTGCAAAAATACGCTTTTCCCGCTTGAAAGTGTGCTTTTCCTTTTGGTTTTTTGAGAAAAAGGCAAATTTGACCCAAACATTGATGCCCCTTTGAATATAAGGATAAATCAAAAGCCCCTCAACCGTAATTGGTTAAGGGGCTAATTTGTGCCCGGAGCGGGACTCGAACCCGCACAGCCGGTAATGGCCAAGGGATTTTAAGTCCCTCGTGTCTACCATTCCACCATCCGGGCATCCTCTTTGGAGAAGCCGCCCTGCTGATGCAAAGGGGAAAACTGTGTTTCGGCGGCAAAATTAGGGAAAAAACGCCATTATGGCAAGGTTTCGAGGGCGTTTGTACGGGTTTTATTACAGAAAAAGGCGTTTTTCACGGCATATCGTGCGCGGATTATGGATTTTTTAATAACTTAGGCGGCAATAATACGCGCTATAAAAGATGAATTTCTTCAAGATGTACGCCGACGGCATTCGCCGCATGACTTGGGGGCGGCAACTGTGGCTGCTGGTCATCATTAAACTGATCATCATCTTCGCCGTGCTGCGCCTCTGCTTCTTCCGCCCCGCCCTCGCCGGGCTTTCGGCAGAAGAGCGCAGCGAAGCGGTGGGCGGCACACTGACGGAAAGGGCGAAATGACTCTGTAAATAACGAATTAACCTTTTTAACCTTATATATATAAATATGTATCTCTTGGAAAGCATCGGCACTGCGCTCATCGACTGGTCGCGCGCGCAGTTTGCCCTGACGGCCTGCTATCACTGGCTGTTCGTGCCGCTCACGCTGGGGCTGGCACTGATTATGGCGTTGATGGAAACGCAGTATGTGCGCACGGGCGAGGCGTTTTGGAAAGACACCGCCCGCTTCTGGCAAAAACTCTTCGGCATCAACTTCGCCGTCGGCGTGGCCACGGGGCTGATTCTCGAATTTGAGTTTGGCACAAACTGGAGCAACTACTCGTGGTTTGTGGGCGACATCTTCGGCGCGCCGCTCGCCATCGAGGGTATCGTGGCGTTTTTTATGGAAAGCACCTTTATCGGCGTGATGTTCTTCGGCTGGGACAAGGTGGGGCGCGGGTTCCACCTCGCCTCCACGTGGCTCACGGGCATCGGCGCTACGCTCTCGGCGTGGTGGATCCTTGTGGCGAACAGCTGGATGCAGCACCCCGTGGGCATGGAACTGAACCCGCTCACGGCGCGTAGCGAGATGACGGACTTCTTCGCCGTGGCATTCGCCCCCGAGGCCGCCATGAAGTTTCTCCACACGGTGAGCAGTTGCTGGCTCACGGGTGCCGTGTTCGTGGTTGCGGTGAGCAGCTGGTTCCTGCTGCGCGGGCGCAACGGACGCACGGCGTTGGCAAGCATGCGCATCGCCGCCGTGACGGGACTGGTGAGCGGACTCATCGTGATGGGCACAGGCGACCAGTCGGGCGTCAGCATTGCCAAAGAGCAACCCATGAAACTCGCCGCAGCAGAAGGCTTGCGGCAGGGCGGCCAGCAGGCACCGTTCTCCATCGTGCCGGGCATCGAAGTTCCGGGCTTGCTCTCCATGCTCGCCACGCACGACTTCAACGGCTATGTGCCGGGCATCGACAATCTGCTTGACGGCTACACCGCCCCCGACGGCACGGTGCACCTTTCTGCCGAGGAGAAGATGCAGCGCGGCAAGCAGGCCGTGCAGGCATTCTCAAAACTGCGCGCCATGCAGGGCGACTCGCTCGCCACGCCCGAGGAGCAGGCGGTCGCCAATAAAGAATATAAAGAAAATTTGCCCTACTTCGGCTACGGCTTCATCGGCGACCGCGCGCAGCTCGTGCCGCCCGTATGGATAGTCTACTGGTCGTTCCGCATCATGGTAGGCACGGGCATGGTGCTGATGCTGCTCTTCGTGCTCGTGGCATGGTTCTCCCGCAAGAAGGGCAACCTTGCCGCCCGCCGCTGGCTGCTCCACGCTGGCATGTGGTGCCTGCCGCTGGCTTATCTCGGTGGTCAGGCGGGCTGGATTGTGGCAGAAGTGGGACGGCAGCCTTGGGCCATTCAGGACCTGCTGCCCGTGAACGCCGCCATCTCAAGTCTCAGCCCTCAGGCGGTGCAGACCACCTTCTTCATCTTCCTCGCACTCTTCACGGCCTTGCTCTTCGTAGAACTGCGCATCATGCTCAAAGCTATACGCGAGCATAAGGCGGAATAAATATTTTTAGTAAACAAGTTTTTGAGTAAACAAGTATACAAGTAAACGAGTAAACAAGACAAGTTACCATATAAAATATAGTTTGCAAGACAAATCTGTCTCGTCTACTCGTCTACTTGTTTACTCGTCTACTAAATAAATTAATAACAATTATGTCACAACTGTTTTTGCAACAATATTGGTGGTTTCTTGTCAGCCTGCTGGGCGGGCTGCTCGTGTTCCTGCTGTTCGTTCAAGGCGGCGGCAGCCTAATCTTCTGCGTGGGGCGCACGCCCGAGGAGCGCAACCGGCTTGTGGGTGCCACGGGGCGCAAGTGGGAACTCACGTTTACGACGCTCGTCACCTTCGGCGGCGCGTTCTTCGCCTCCTTCCCGCTCTTTTACAGCACGAGTTTCGGCGGTGCCTACTGGGTGTGGATGCTCATCCTCTGCTGCTTCGTGCTGCAAGCCGTGAGCTATGAGTTCCAAGCCAAGCAGGGCGCATGGCTGAGCCAAAAGTCCTGGCGGCGCGTGCTGGCAGTGAGCGGTCTGCTCGCCCCGCTGCTCATCGGCATGGCGGTGGGCACCTTCTTCAACGGCGCAGCGTTCACGGTGGACAAAAGCGCCATCGGCGCACTGCCCGGCACGGACTTATCGCCCGTCATCAGCCGCTGGGCAAACGGCTGGCACGGTTTGGACGCGCTGGCCAACCCGTGGAACTGGGTGCTGGGCTTGACGGTAATGTTCCTCGCCCGCGTGCTCGGAGCAATGTATATGGTGAACAATCTCGACGGCGAAGAGACGCTGCGCACGCGGCTGCGCCGCAGAATGCTCATCGACGGTGTACCCTTCGCCCTGCTCTTCGTAGCGTTCTTGGCGCATGTGCTCACAATGGACGGCCTCGCCAGCAATCCCGAAACGGGCGTCATCGCCGCCGAACCGTTTAAGTACCTGCACAACGCCCTCGCCCTGCCGGCTGTGACCGCCGCGCTATTGATCGGTGCGGTGCTGGTGCTCACGGGCATGGCATTGACCTTCCTGCGCCCTGGCTTCGTGCGCGGCATCTGGCTGTCGGGAACGGGCACGGTGCTCGCCGTACTCGGTCTGCTGCTCCTTGCCGGCCTTAACAACACTGCCTATTACCCCTCGACTGCCAACCCCGCCTGCTCGCTCACCATTGAGAACAGCTCCTCCGGGCTGTTCACGCTGCAAGTGATGTCCGTTGTGTCACTACTCATCCCCTTCGTGCTGGCATATATCTTCTATGCGTGGCGCGCGATTGACAAGGGTGGCAAGAAAACAAGTTATTGATCCGCGAGTAGATGAATAAAAGTTAAAACGACAACATAAACAACAAGAGACAACTCCAAGTTAGACAAGTGTGCTATTAATATGACGACAACAGAGACAACTGGGCGTATTTTATACGCCCGCCTCGCATGCAGAAAGACAACTGCAAGTTGTCAAAAGTTGTCCCGGTTGTCGTCATGATGAAAACGCATCACAGAAACAAGCGTTGTCAAAAGTTGTCCAAGTTGTCGGACAAATATAATCTCGTTTACTCGTATACTATGAAAACGAATTATTGATCCGCATCGCGCAGCAAGCGAATGTTGCGCATCAACCCCTCATATTTTGCCCGCTTCACGGCGCTGTCCTTGAAAAGCGAGCGATATTGCTCCACGGTGAGCGCCGCCCAGTCGGCAGGCTTCATATCAGCGATGGCCCTTCGCGGGAGAAAATCCCCGCACGTTGCGGCCATCGCTTTCTTGTTCCACGGGCACACCTCGGCGCAGCGGTCGCAGCCGTAAAAGCAGCCGCGCATCTCTGCCCCAAGTTCTTTGGGCAGTGCGCCGCGATGCTCTATCGTGAGATACGACAGGCAGCGGCGTGCATCGAGTCTGCCGTCGCCGAGCAACGCCCCGCCGGGACAGGCATCGAGGCAAGCGCGACACGTGCCGCAACGGTTCGGCGCGGGGCGGTCGTAAACGTCCGCCTCATCGAGCAGCACGAGTTCGCCCAGCACGAAATAACTGCCCGCGCCGGGAATGATGATCTGGCTGTTGCGCCCGCGCCAGCCGATGCCCGCCTGCTCTGCCCAATATTTTTCGTCGATGGGCGCTGTGTCGGCAAAGGCGCGGCCGTCACGCCCCTTTTCTAAGGAAAGGAGGGCAAGCATCTGCCGCAGGCGGTCTTTCACAGCCTCGTGATAGTCGCGCCCGTAGGCATAGCGGGCCAAATGCCACTCCGCACTCACGGCTTCCTCGCCGGGATTGTAGCACAGCGCCACGCTCACAATCGTCTTCGCCCCCTCCACCAAAAGCCTTGGGTCGAGCCGCTTCTCCACATTGCGGGCCAGATAGTCCATCTCGCCGTGGCAGCCCTCTGCCAGCCATGCCCGCAACTCTGCGGCACGCTGCCCGCTCACGGCTGTGGCGCGCGCAATGCCGCAGCGATCGAAGCCCACGGCAGCAGCGGCAGATTTTATTTTTTCGGAGGAAAGCATATCAAACAAACTATTTTAGTAAACAAGTTTTTGAGTAAACAAGGAGATTTTCGTGCAAGCGAGCGCAGAGCCGAACTTGTTCGGGCTATGCCGAGCGCAGCCGAAAATCACGAAGTAAACGAGACAAGTTACTCATATAAAATATAATTAGCGCGACATTCATGTCTCGTCTACTCGTCTACTTGTTTACTCGTCTACTAATAAACAAAACGAAAAAAGCCCCGCCGTAGCGAGGCTTTTATATATTTGAGCATATAATGTCAATTACTTCTTCGTGCTAAGCACCACGCAGCGGTTTCTATCGGGTGTAGAATAAGGCTGCACCGTGTCGCCCTTATAGGAAGTGTGGATGCGGGCTTCTTTGATGCCGTATTTCTCTTTGAGCACATTGGCCACCGCCTCGACGCGCTTCTTGGAAATCTCCATATTGAGTTCGGGGTTGCCCGTCGTGGCGTCGGCGTAACCCGTGAGATAGATATACGTACCCGGGTTCTCGTTCATCCACTGCGCCAGTTCTTTCAGCTTGGCATCTTCCTCGGCGGTGAGTTCACTTACCGCGTTGCCGAAGAACACGGTTTCCTGATACCTCTTTGCGGGAGCAGCGGGCTTCGTTTCAGCCGGTTTTTTAGCGACGGGCTTCTGTGCGGGCTTTTGCGCGGGTTTCGGCTCTGCCTTCTTTGCAGGCAGCGTGGGGCGGACGGGCGTAGGGGGCACTACGGCTTTCTTCTTCCCTGCGCCGCTCTTCTGTCCGAGGTTGAACACCACGCCGGCAAGCGCCGTAAACTGCCAGTCGCCGAGGTTGTTGGCATAGTTGTTCGCATGGTGGCCGTTGTAGTGGCCGGCCACTTCCACGTTCACGCCGAGCCATTTCAAGATGTCATACTGGAAGCGGAAGCCCGTGTTGGCCGAGAAGCCCACGTTGTGGCGCGTGCCGTCCCAGCGCATTTGCTTGGCCCAGCCGTTGGGATATTCGTCCGTCACCTCGTATGCCACGTCCTTCGCCCAGTTCATGTTGATACCTGCGCCGACGAACCACACGGTGCTGAAATTCTTCACCTTGCGGTTTTCCTTGATGAGATTAGTGAGGTCGAGCAAGAAGTCCACGCTTACCTTCGTATTGGTGTACTTGAAGGTTTGGCGCATGTCGTCGTTGTCGTATTTGTTCTTCCAGAAATAGGCCTTGCCGCGCAGTCCCACCTTGCTGTTGTACCAGCTGCCCACTTCGAGCGCGCCGATGGGCGACACCTCGTTAGTGCCGTTGAAGAGCGTCATCTCTGCACCGCCTTGCAGTCCGAGGAAGATGTGCGGATAGTTTTTGCCTTCGGTGCTTGTCTGTTGCGCCGATGCCGACGTTGCCGAGGCGAGCAGCAGGGCTGCCAGGGCGAACAAAGTCTTGAATTTAGTCTTCATTTTTATTTTGATTTGATGTATTTATCGCTATTTACTGGGCGGCAAAGTTAGAAAATTATTTTGTTTTGGCAAAAAATCAGCTTTATTTACTTTCAAAAGCACACCCTTTTTGCCCCAATCCGTGCCAAACGCGCCCCAAAACGCCGCCCGTTGCTACCAAATAGTCAAGTCAGGGCAGTAGGGGCGTATTGAAAGATAGGCGGCGGCTCGGCAAAACATCCAAGTATTATTTCTATTTTATAGCCCACGGATTAATTTATTTTGCCCACGAATCACACGAATCTACACGAATTTTCGTGTCCTATAAGTTTAAGGCGACCTGTTCGGTCGCACGAATTTTCACGAATTCAATACTTTTTTGCGGCACTCGGCAATTCATGATTGCATTTGTGTGATTCGTGCGACCGAACAGGTCGCCATTAAATTCATTGAAAACGCTTCGTGTAGATTCGTGTGATTCGTGGGCAAAAAAATAGTGGGCAAAATTTCCAAGTAAACTTGGCATTTTCCTCTCGCCTTTCCCTATCTTTTTATAAGATAGGCTGCGGCTCGGGCGAAAAAACGAAAAACTTGCGTTCTTCCTTTTTTCTCCTCTCGCCTTGCACTATCTTTGCACCGAAATCGCAAACACCATATAAGATAATAATGAAAAAGGACATCGAAATCGCACACGCCACGCCCCTCAGGCCCATAGGAGAGGTGGCGGCCGCTATGGGCATCAGCCCCGACGACATCGAGCACTACGGCAAGCACATCGCCAAGCTCCCCCTCTCGCTCGTAGAACGGGCAGGCGGCAAGGCAGGCAAGCTTATCCTCGTCACCGCCATCACCGCCACCAAGGCAGGCATCGGCAAGACCACCGTGTCTATCGGCCTCGCCCTCGGACTCAACAAGATTGGCCGTAAAGCCGTCGTGGCTCTGCGCGAGCCCTCGCTCGGACCCTGCTTCGGCATGAAAGGCGGCGCGGCAGGCGGCGGCTACGCACAGGTGCTGCCTATGGAACGCATCAACCTCCACTTCACGGGCGACTTCCACGCCATTACCTCCGCCCACAACATGATTGCCGCCCTCCTCGACAACTATCTCTACCAGCACCGCGCCGAAGGCTTCGGGCTGAAAGAAGTGCTGTGGCGGCGCGTGCTCGATGTCAACGACCGCTCCCTGCGCTCCATCGTCACGGGGCTCGGACCTTCAACGAACGGGCTGCCCACGCAGGCTGGCTTCGACATCACCCCCGCCTCCGAACTTATGGCCATCCTCTGCCTCGCAGCCGATGAGGACGACCTGCGCCGGCGCATCGAGAACATACTCCTCGGCTACACCTATGAGGGAAAGCCCTTCACCGTGAAACACCTCGGCGTGGCAGGCTCCATCATGGTGCTCCTCAAAGACGCCATTCAGCCCAACCTCGTGCAGACCACTGAAAACACGCCCGCCATCGTGCACGGCGGCCCCTTCGCCAACATCGCCCACGGCTGCAACTCTCTCCTCGCCACGCGCATGGCAATGGCCCACTCCGAATACGCCATCACGGAGGCAGGATTCGGTGCCGACCTCGGCGCAGAGAAGTTCTATAATATCCTCTGCCGCAAGAGCGGACTGCGTCCCGACCTCACCGTCATCGTGGCCACGGCGCAAGGACTGAAAATGCACGGCGGCGTGCCCCTCGACCGCATCAAAGAGCCCAACGAAGAGGGGCTGCGCGCTGGTCTTGCCAACCTCGACCGCCACGTGCGCAACCTGCAAGGTTTCGGGCAGACGGTGCTCGTGGTGTTCAACCACTTTGCCGGCGACACCGACGAAGAAATGGCCCTGCTGCGCGCCCATTGCGAACAGACGCTCGGCGTGCCTTTCGTCATCAACTATGCTTATAGCGACGGCGGCGCGGGCGCGGCAGAAATGGCGCGGCTCGTGGCGGACACCATCGAGCGCCGCCCCTCCGGCCCCCTGCAGTTCACTTACGCCGACGCTGACCCCTTGAAGACCAAGATAGAAAAGGTGGCGCGGGGCATTTACGGCGCATCGGGCGTCACCTTCGCCCCCGCCGCCCTCAAGCGGCTCAAATTGGCAGAAGAGGGCGGTATGTCGCATTTCCCCGTCTGCATCGCCAAGACGCAGTTCTCCTTCTCGGCCGACGCCAAGCGTTACGGCGCGGCCTCGGGCTTCGATTTCCAGATTCGCGACGTAGTGATCAACGCGGGCGCAGAGATGATCGTGGCCATAGCGGGCGACATACTGCGTATGCCCGGCTTGCCCAAAGACCCGCAGGCCAATCACATCGATTATATTGACGGCGAAATCATAGGGCTGAGCTAAGCCAACGGCCCCCGGCCGAATGTTTAGGAGCAATAGCGCAAGGGGCGCGCCGCGCGGTGCGTCCCTTGCGCTATTTTATACAAACAAACTCGCTAACGAGTCCTTTTTCCCCTTTTGTTCAGAAGCCGGAAAATACAAATATTCTTAATGCCGCGCCACGCCCTGCGCAGAGAGTTACTGGAGCATTTGCAATCGTTAAGGCGGCGCGGCACGAAAGTTTAGGGATAATTAAGAAAAGGGAAATTTGCCCCGAGAAAAAAAACACGGAAATCAAGGAAGTTTTCACTTAAAAGCACATCGTGAAAATTATCAAGGAGCAAATTTTTCCGCCCTTGCTTATAATTTTCACGGTCATATAAGACAATTTTTCCGCTCATATAAGATAGTTTGCCCCAAAAATGCGAAAAGAGGAAAAGCCTGCGCTCTTCCTCTTTTCGCTGATGCAAAGATATGCTTTTTGTGCCGTTCTGCCAAAACGCGCCAAGTTGTGCCGCCGGCTGTCAAAGCGCAGGGGCGCTGGGCGAGTCGGTTTGACCGATGCGTATAAGGGTTTTACTTTATCTTATTCCCGTCTAAATCGTAAACAGCGGTGCGTGCAGGGGCTTCGCCCTTGGGCTCGTACACCGTCACCTCGTCGCAGCCGGTATAGATCTTGGGAATCATGTCGTCCGTAATGTTTTCTGCGCCGACAACAGGGTTGCCGGGCGTGATGCCCATGGTGCTGTCGATGGTTTCAACGCGGTTGTCAGCGGTGATTTTCATGAGCGAAAGCGTCATGAACTCCGTGCCGCGCTCGCAAAGGATATAGAGTGCGCTCTTGCCGTCGCTGCATTTCCAGATGTCCTCCACAAAGCCGATGCCGATGAGCGACTCGCCGTCGCCGTCGGTGAGGCTGAGGGGCTCACCGCCGCTCTTGAAGCGGCAGAACAGTTGCGGACTGCCAGCCTCGTCGACGGCCACGTAAATGGTGCGGTCGGCAAGTTCCACCTCCGTATAGCCGCCTGTTCCCCCAGCAGGCTCCGCCTCTTCTTCCGCCGTTTCCCCGGCGTCGCTGCCGTCGTCGCCGTCGGCAGCGTCGTTGCCTACGGTCGTGGTTGCGGGGTTGGCATCAATGAATTTAAGCACGGCGGAGTCGGGCTCAAAATAAAACACCTGGCCTTCAAAATCGGACTCGTATACCGTTGTATCGTTTTCATCGAGTGAGCCGGGACCGCGCTCTAACATTTTGCCTTTTATAAAGGTGAGCGACTTGTCGGCCGGATTTAGCGCGAGCTTTGCGCTCCAACGCTCGCCTGTTTCGTCGTGGATATATTCCACGAAGGCCGTGTCGCCGGCCACCTCAACAAGCGTAATAGGTTCGTACGATTCTCCCACGCAGACAGCCATATCTTCATAGGCATAAAGCACGCCGTCGGCAGGCTGGTCCAATCTGTCGCACTTCACGCTGCCGGGGCGGGCAAAGTCGAGGCGCAGTTCGTATTTATAATATGCATCTTCGTAGCCCTCGGGGGTAAAGAGCGTGTCGCACACAGCCCATGTGCCTACGAAGGCGTCGCGGGAGCTTGAGCAGCCCGCAAAAAGGAGCAGCAGGGTAATAATGGTCAGAATGTTTTTCATGATGATAAAAAGGTCATTTTCTTTTTGCCCCCCAACGCAAGAGAGGGGAGCGCCCCTGCGCGGAGCGTTTCCCTCTCTCTCTGGGTCGTAGTGTTTAGCGCGCGGGGCGCGTGCCCCGTAGCAGCTCTTATTTGCAGCCCGCGCAGCGGGGCTTGATTTGCTGGAAGAAGTCGTTGCCCTTGTTGTCCACAAGAATAAAGGCGGGGAAGTCTTCCACCTCGATTTTCCAGATGGCTTCCATGCCCAGCTCGGGATATTCCACACATTCGATGCTCTTGATGTTGTTTTGGGCAAGGATTGCGGCCGGGCCGCCAATGGATCCGAGATAGAAACCGCCGTGCTTCCGGCAGGCATCGGTCACGGCCTGCGAGCGGTTGCCCTTGGCGAGCATCACCATAGAGCCGCCGTGGCTCTGGAAGAGGTCTACGTAGGGGTCCATGCGGCCTGCCGTGGTGGGGCCCATAGAGCCGCACGCCATACCTGCGGGGGTCTTGGCAGGACCTGCGTAGTAGATGGGGTGATTCTTGATATAGTCGGGCAGCGCTTCGCCCCTGTCAAGGCGTTCCTTGAGCTTGGCGTGGGCGATGTCGCGGCCTACGATGATGGTGCCGTTGAGCGAAAGGCGCGTGGCCACGGGATATTTTGCCAACTCGGCGAGCACTTCGGGCATCGGGCGGTTGAGGTCAATCTTCACGGCGTTGCCCTCGCCTGCGGCGCGGAGCTCGGCGGGGATGAGGCTGCCGGGATTGTCGTCCATGCGCTCTATCCAAAGTCCGTCCTTGTTGATTTTGCACTTGATGTTGCGGTCGGCGGAGCAGCTCACGCCGAGACCAACGGGGCAGCTTGCGCCGTGGCGCGGCAGGCGGATGACGCGGATATCGTGGGCAAAGTATTTGCCGCCGAACTGTGCGCCGAGCCCGATGCGGTGGGCTTCGTCGAGGAGTTGCTTTTCAAGCGCTACGTCGCGGAAGGCGCGGCCCGTTTCGTCGCCCGTGGTGGGCAGGTTGTCGTAGTAGTGCGTGGAGGCGAGCTTCACGGTGAGCAGATTCTTCTCTGCCGACGTGCCGCCGATGACGAAGGCGATGTGGTAGGGCGGGCAGGCGGCGGTGCCGAGCGTCTTCATCTTGCCCACGAGGAAGGGCACGAGCGTGGCGGGGTTGAGGATTGCCTTGGTCTCCTGGTAAAGATAGGTTTTGTTGGCCGATCCGCCGCCTTTGGTGACGCAGAGGAAATGGTACTCCATGCCTTCGGTGGCCTCAATGTCGATTTGCGCGGGGAGGTTGCACTTGGTGTTCACCTCGTCGTACATGGTGAGCGGCGCGTTTTGCGAGTAGCGCAGGTTTTCGGTGGTGTAGGTGTCGTAAACGCCGCGCGAGATAGCCTCTTCGTCGCAGAAGCCCGTCCACACCTGCTGTCCTTTCTCGCCGTGCACGATGGCCGTGCCGGTGTCCTGGCAGAGGGGCAGCTGTCCCTTGGCGGCTACCTCGGCGTTGCGCAGGAAGGTGAGGGCTACGTACTTGTCGTTGTCGGAAGCCTCGGGGTCGGTGAGGATTTTCGCCACTTGCTCGTTGTGGGCGCGGCGCAGGAGGAACGATACGTCGCGGAAGGCCTGGCGTATCATCTTGGAAATGCCCTCGGCCTCGACTTTGAGAATGGGGTGTCCCTCGAACTCGCCGAGGCTCACGTGGTCTTTTGAAAACAGATAGTACTCCGTGTCGTCCTTGCCGGGCTGGAACATCGGAGCATACTTAAACTCGGGTGCTTGTGCCATAATGTGTAGAATATATTTATGGAGGATAAAATTATCTTTATGGCAAAAATAGGGATTTTATGCGAAAGAGGGGCGCGGGTCTTATAAGAAAACGCGCGTTTTGCCGATAAAATGCACAAAAAAGCGTACTTTTGCATAAGATAGACGTTAATCCCATGTCGAAACAACATCTTGAACAGGCGCAAGCCGCCATACAGACGCAGCAGCAATCGTCGCTACAGGTGGCGGTGGCCAAGCTCGTGGAACTGCCCGTTACGGAACTGGCGGAGCGTGTGCGTGCCGAGATGCTCGACAATGCGGCTTTGGAGGAAAACGACGGCGACGAGGCTTACCGCGAGCAGGAGGACGGCGCAGCAGGCACTTCTGACGGCGGCGACGGCTATGACGAGGATGGCACTGCCCCTGCAACTGACGCCACGAGCGACTTGCTGGCCGACTATCTCACGGCGGACGACGTGCCCGACTATTTGCAGGCGCGGGCCGATGCCGACGGCGAGCGGCGAGGCTTGGAGGCGGCGGGCGGCATCTCGTTTTTCGAGGCGCTGCGGCAGCAGGCGGGCGAGCATCATCTCTCGCAGAGGCAAGGGGCGCTGGTGGAATATCTCATCGGTTCGCTCGACGACGACGGATTTCTGCGCAAGCCGCTGGAGGCGATTGCCGACGAACTGAGTTTTACGCACGGCATAGACGTGGCGGTGCAGGAACTCGAAGAGGCGCTCCGCGTGTTGCAACAGTTCGAGCCGCGCGGCATTGGCGCGCGCGACCTGAAAGAATGTCTTCGCCTGCAACTCACCGACCCCGAAAGGCAAACGCCCACCACGAAGCTGGCGCTGGCCGTGGTGGACAGATATTTCAAGGACTTTGCCGACCACCATTGGGACTTGGTGAAGCAGCGGCTGAATATGGACGACGACACCTTCGAGCGCGTGCGCCATACGCTGCAGCATCTCAACCCGCGCCCGGCGGCCGCCTACGAGGCAGGGGTGGGGGAGACGGCACCCACCGTAGTGCCCGACTTCTACGTGACGCTCGACAGCGACGGCACGCCGCGCGTGACGCTCAACGGCGGTGATGTGCCCGAACTGCACGTGAGCCGCGCCTTCCGGGAAAGCATTGAGCAATATGCCGAAGCAAAGGGCACGCTCTCGCGCAGCCAGAAGGACGCCTACGTGTATGCGCGGAAGAAGGTGGAGGCCGCCAAGAGTTTCCTCAACCTGCTGGAACGCCGCCGCGTGACGCTGCTCACCGTGATGCAGGCCATAGCGGAGATGCAGCAGGACTTTTTCAAGGCCGACGACGACGAGACGCTCCTGCGCCCCATGACGCTGCGCGAAGTGGCGGAGCGGGCGGGCGTGGACATTTCGACGGCCTCGCGCGTGACGAGCAGCAAATACGTGCAGACGGTCTACGGCACTTATCCCCTCAAATTCTTCTTCTCCCAACTCTTCACCGGCGGCGACGGCGAGGAACTCTCCGCGCGGCAAATCAAGGCGCGGCTGTGCGAACTGATTGCGGCGGAGGACAAGAAGCACCCGCTCGCCGACGAAGCCCTCGCCGCCCTGCTGAAACAGGAAGGCTTCCCCGTGGCACGGCGCACTGTGGCGAAATATCGCGACGCGGCGGGGCTGCCGCCGGCAAGGCTGCGCAAGGAATAACAGCCCGACTCGTTTTTGTGTAAACAAGTTTAGTAAAAACGACAACAAAGACAACAATAGACAACTCCAAGTCTGACAATTTTGCGCTTAATATGACGACAACAAAGACAACTGGGCGTATTTTATACGCCCGCCTCGCATGCAGAAAGACAACTGAAAGTTGTCCCTGTTGTCCCAGTTGTCGTCATATTAAAACGGTTGCACAGCCAAAAATCTCGAATAAGTTGTCAAAAGTTGTCTAAGTTGTCGTAAATAATAAATTCATCTACTCGTTTACTCGTCTACTAAAAAACTCGTCTACTAATATATAATATTGTGTCCCAAAATGTCCCGGCAGAGCCCCGCACCACGCGCAAGGACTACGTGATTGTGCTCACGGCGCAGGTGGTTTCGCTCATCTTCTCGCCTTTTTATCTGCCCGTAATGGCGTTCGTGCCGTTGCTGGCGTTCAGTTATCTGAACATGCTGCCCATTGCCACGAAACTCGTGCTGCTGGCAATGGTGTACGTGTTCACCATTCTCATTCCGCGCTTCGCAATTTACCTCTACCGCAAGTTCAACGGCTGGACGCGCCACCAACTCGGCAAGCGCGAGCGGCGCTTCGTGCCCTACCTGCTCTCCATAGCGAGTTACGCCGCCCTGCTCTACACGATGAACGCCATTCACATGCCGCGCTTCTCGCAGAGCATCATCGTGGGCGCGCTGGCCATACAGGTGGTGTGCGGACTGCTCAACAGCCGCCTGAAAGTAAGCACCCACGCGGCGGCGTCGGGCGGCGTGGTGGGCGCACTGATGGGCTTCTCCTTTATCATTCCCTTCGACCCCACCGCATGGCTCTGCCTCACCATTCTGCTCTGCGGCATGGTGTGCACCGCGCGGCTCATCTTGCGCCAGCACACCCTTGGCGAGGTAGGTCTGGGCGCGGCCGTGGGCTTCGCTTGCGGACTGGCAAGCGTGGTAGCATTTTGATTATCGGCGGGTTATGTGGGATTTTTTTCAAAAAAAACCGTTTCAGACTTTGTATTATATTATAAGAAAATACGTATCTTAGCGGCGGATTTTAGTTATTGCGGTTTTCTTAGCCTTAAATCTCAACCCCCAAAATAACATGTATTCTAAACTATTCGTTTTCTTCCTGACGCTCGCAGTGCTGCTGCCGGGCACATTGTCGGCGCAAAACTATCAGTCCATGCCCGACGTCGTCTCGGCCTGCCGGGGCTATTACGAGCAAAACGGGGCTTCGGTCGTGAACGCCGAACTCAACACGAGCAAACTCACCTCCTGGCCCTCGGGCTACACGTGCGTGCAGTACATCCATTTCCCGGCGGGCTACGCCAAAGCCACGCTCTCGGCCTGCTCGGGCAGTGTGATCTATCCCGGCACGCTCGCGCTGACCATCACCTCCGCCGCAACGGGCGCAAATATTTACAGCGGCAACATCTCGCTTAAAAAAAGTTCGTCGGAAGCCGATGCCACGGCTTTCACCGGCGTAAATTTCCCCACGGCGGGCTGGTACAAGTTCACGCTCTCTAATACCGGCAGCCGCTTCGGTTCGATGAGCAACTGGAAATTCTACAAAGAAAACGGCACGGCGGCCTATCTCGCCAACAGCCTCTCCTCTCCCTCCACGCATATTTGGTACTCCGCCGCGTCTGCCCCGTCGAGCAACTGCGACTGGCTCTATCAGGAGGTGATGATACCCTCGGGGCACGGCTTCGTGGGCACGTACGCCATGTGTATCGGACAGGCCAATATGTACATGGGTATTCAGGTGAACTCCGGCCGGCGCGACGTGATTTTCTCCGTTTGGGACAATGGCGACACCGACTCCGACCCCAACCTGCCCGATTACAAAAAGTCAAACACCTTCGACTCGGGCGAGGGCGTTACCATTGGGCGCTTCGGCAACGAGGGCACGGGCACCAAGGCGTTCAAGCAGGGCACGCTGTGGGCACCGGGACAGTTCGTGCAGTTCATCTGCAACGCCACACCCTATTCACAGAAAGTGCTGAACGAAAACGGCGCAACGATTACCTATAACAGTATGCTCATTTCGGCTTGGTACAGACTGGAAGGCGAAAGCGAATGGCAATATCTCGCCACGCACCGCATGGCGGGTTCCACCAAGAACTTCTCGCCCTCGGCTTTCTACTCCTTCCTCGAAAACTATGTCTCCGCCAACGGCCAGACACTGCGCAAGGCCTACTACCGCAACTGCTATGCACACTCCGCAAGCAATAATACCTGGTACCACCTCAACCGGGCTTCCTATACCCACACCGACGGCGGCTCCTCTGCCGGAGCACGCAACGACTACGGACAGGGCGTGGCCAACGAATACGCAGGCTGCTTCTACATGACCTCCGGCGGCTACGGCGCTACGGTACAGGGCGCAACCAGTATGGCGCTCAACACCGACAACAGCGTGGTGAACAACATCAACCTCGACCACCTCAAAGCCCGCGTGCAGCAGGCTATCAACAAGGCGCTGGGCATAGAATACAGCATGGAACTCGGCGGCGCGGAGCTGATTGACCCCGCCTCCTGGACGGTAACCGCCTGGAGCGACCAAGAGACCTCGGGCGAAGGTACCAACGGCCGCGCCGCACAGGTGCTCGACGGCGACGAAGACACTTATTGGCATTCGCAATGGGACGCTTCGGTCGTTAACTTCCCGCACTATGTCGTTGTCAAAGCTCCCGAAAACTACGACCTCAAAGCTTTGGAATTTTACACGAAACGCTATTCCTATGGCACGAACAACGTGAGTTACAACCCCCGCGCCGTCACTGTTGAAACTTCCGCCAACGGCTATTCGTGGACCACGGCTTGCAGCAATGTGTCTATGGCCAACGTGCTCCGCCCGCAGGCCGTGTTGCCCGCCACGGCAACGGGGCGCTATTTCCGCTTTACCTTCAACGAAGGCTACGGCGACCATCTCTTCATCAACGAAATACATCTTTACGGTCAGCCTGCGTCGGGCAGCGGAGGCGGCGGAACAGGCGGAGGCGGAACAGGTGGCGGCTCGACCGAAACGGGAGAATTGACCAAAATATCTTCGCTCTCCGACTTGAACAACGGCACGGCCTACGTGCTGCACAACCCCTACGGCCTTGGCCGCCTGATTTACAAACCCGCGCAAAGCGCTACAAGCATTTGGCTGGGCGATGCTACAAAAGTGGCAAATGAAGGGGAAACGATGTACTCTTCCGATTACGCAGCCGCCGTCGACGTGACGCAGCCTAACAACAACTGGTTTATCTTCCACGTCGAAGGACAATATTATCTCTGCAACGCCGGCGCGCAGAAGTATGCCGTGACCGGTCGCCCCTGCTCCCTGACCGCCACGCCTACGCCGATTAACATTACGCCCGTTACCAACGGCTTCGCCTTCAACACCACAACGCAAGACGATTATTTCCTCTGCGCCAGCCCGCAACTCTCAACGCCCGTGAATATCTGGACAAGCAGCGATGCCGGCAGCACGTGGCAGATTTTCGAGAACCCGTCGGTTGAAGCCGAAGCCTCGACGCTTCTCGAGCAGATCTACGGCATCACGGGCATCGACACTATGCGTCAAAACTACGAGGAGCGGCTTGACATCTACGACCTGCAAGGTCGCCGCCTCAACGCCCTGCCGCGCCGTGGCATCTATATCGTAAACGGCCGCAAGGTCATCAAATAACAAAGCCAAAAAGATTGGGGGCGTATTCTTCCCGGATACGCCCCTTACTTATATATATATTATATGTATAGCGAAATATTCAACCGCACGCAGCTGCTCCTCGGCCCCGATGCGCTGCAACGCCTGAAAGAGACGCGCGTGCTGCTCTTCGGCGTGGGCGGCGTGGGCAGCTGGTGCGCCGAAAGCCTCGTGCGCACCGGCGTGGGGCACATCACGATGGTCGACCCCGACCGCGTGAGCGCAAGCAACATTAACCGTCAACTGCCCGCCACCACCCAAACCGTGGGACAATACAAAACCGACGTGCTCTGCGACCGCCTGCGCACCATCAGCCCCGAGGCGGAAATCATCGGCTTGAAAACGGTCTACACGCCCGAGACGGCGGCGCAGTTCCAACTGGAAAGTTTTGACTACGTGATAGATGCCATCGACGCGCTTGCCGACAAAGCCGCGCTTATCCTTCACGCCACCTCTCTGCCCGTGCGCTTCTTCTCCTCAATGGGCGCAGCCTTGAAAATGGACCCGACACGCATTCGCGTCGCCGAGTTTTGGAAAGTGGCGGGCTGCCCGCTGGGCGCGGCCTTGCGCCGCCGCTTCAAGCGCACTGGGCAACTGCCGCGCCGCAAGTTCAAGTGCGTCTTCAGCGATGAGCTCCTGCCCAATGCCGGCACGCCGCCCGAAGCCGCTTCGCTGGGTGCGCTGGATGCCCGCAAGGCGCAAATCAACGGTTCGCTGATGCACATCACCGCCATATTCGGCCTGACGCTCGCCGGCCTCGTGATACAGGACGTTTGCAAGAACGCGCCCACAAAGAATTAAGTGCGCCGCCCCTTTTCCCCGCCTTTTTTGCCCGCCGAGAAGCAATCAAACCTCCTTTTCCACGGCAGATAATCGCTTTTTTTATATTTTTGCATCAAATAACCCCCCTTTTCTTTTCCATGAGCGAAGATGCAAACCTTACGCCGCAAGACGGCGCAAATGAAAATCCGCAAGAACAAGCACATTCTTCTTACCAACCGTCCGACGTGAAAGACAGCGACGGAAACCTGCAACTGACCGGCATGTATCAGCACTGGTTTCTCGATTATGCCTCTTACGTTATCCTCGAGCGTGCCGTGCCGCACCTCGGCGACGGTCTCAAACCCGTGCAGCGCCGCATACTCCACTCTATGAAGCGGCTCGACGACGGGCGCTACAATAAGGTGGCCAATATCGTGGGTCACACGATGCAGTTCCACCCGCACGGCGATGCCTCTATCGGCGATGCGCTCGTGCAGCTCGGGCAGAAGGAACTGCTCATCGACTGCCAGGGCAACTGGGGCAATATCCTTACGGGTGACGATGCCGCCGCGCCGCGCTACATTGAGGCGAGGCTCTCCAAGTTTGCCCTCGACGTACTGTTTAATCCCAAAACCACGGAGTGGAAACTCTCCTACGACGGGCGCAACAAGGAGCCGGTGTCGCTCCCTGTGAAGTTCCCGCTACTCCTGGCGCAGGGCGCGGAAGGCATTGCCGTGGGGCTTTCGGCAAAAATCCTGCCGCACAATTTCGGCGAGCTCTGCGATGCCGCCATCAGCTATCTGCACGGCGAGCCGTTCTGCCTCTACCCCGACTTCCTCACGGGCGGCAGCATCGACGTGTCGCGCTACAACGACGGTATGCGCGGCGGCAACGTGAAAGTTCGCGCCAAGATTGAGAAAATCGACAACAAGACGCTCGCTATCCGCGAAATTCCCTTCGGTAAGACCACCACGAGCCTGATTGACAGCATTCTCAAAGCCAACGACAAGGGGAAAATCAAAATCCGCAAGGTGGACGACAACACGGCCGCCGGCGTGGAAATATTGGTGCACCTCACGCCCGGCACGTCGAGCGACAAGGCAATCGACGCGCTTTACGCCTTTACCGACTGCGAGGTCTCTATCTCGCCCAACTGCTGCGTCATCGACGAGAAGCGCCCCAAGTTCCTCACCGTGAGCGATGTGCTGCGCCGCAGCGTGGAGAGTACCAAGGACTTGCTGCGCAAGGAACTGCTTATCCGCCGCGGCGAATTGCTGGAAAGCCTGCACTTCGCCTCTTTGGAAAAGATATTCATCGAGGAGCGCATCTATAAGGACCGGGCCTTTGAGAACGCGAAAGATATGGATGCCGCCTGCGCACATATCGACGAGCGCCTCACGCCGTTCTACCCGCAGTTTATCCGCGAGGTGACGAAGGACGACATTCTCCGCCTTATGGAAATCCGCATGGCGCGTATCCTGAAATTCAACAAGGACAAGGCCGACGAACTCATCGCTCGCATGAAGGACGAGGTGGCGCGTATCGACCGCGACCTTGCCGATATGGTGAGCGTCACTGCCAACTGGTATCAGTTGATTAAGGATAAATACGCGCACCAGTTCCCGCGCAAAACGGAAATCCGCTCTTTCGACAACATCGAAGCCACGAAGGTCATCGAGGCCAACGAGAAACTCTACATCAACCGCACCGACGGCTTTATGGGTACGGGGCTGAAAAAGGACGAGTTCGTGGCCAACTGCTCGCCCATCGACGACGTGATTATCTTCTACTCCGACGGCACCTATAAAATAACGCGCGTGCAGGACAAGGTGTTTATCGGCAGCACGGCGCGCTCAACGGCTGAAAAGAACAAGAAACTGAGCATCATACACATCGACGTGTTCAAGCGCAACGACAAGCGCACCATCTACAATGCCGTTTATCGTGACGGCAAGACGGGCAGCACGTTCCTCAAGCGCTTCAACGTCACCTCTATCACCCACGACCGCGAATACGACCTCACGCTCGGCACGCCCGGCTCCGAGGTGCTCTACCTCACGGCCAACGGCAACGGCGAGGCGGAGATTATCAAGGTGACGCTGCGCCCCAACCCAAAGCTTAAGCGGGTGTCGTTTGAGAAAGACTTCGGCGAAATCCTTGTCAAGGGCCGCCAGAGCCGGGGCAATCTGCTCACGAAACTCCCCGTCCACCACATCTCGCTCAAAGCCCTCGGCGGTTCCACGCTCGGCGGGCGCAAGGTGTGGTTCGACCACGACGTGCAACGCCTCAACTACGACGAGCGCGGGCAATATCTCGGCGAGTTCCATTCGGACGACCAAGTGCTCGTGGTTTTGGAAAACGGCAATTTCTACACCACCTCCTTCGACGTGAACAACCACTACGAGCCTACGGGTATTCTCCGCGTGGAGAAGTTCGATGCCAGCAAGGTGTGGAGCGCGGTGCTCTTCGATGCCGACCAGCAGGGCTTTGCCTACGTGAAGCGCTTCTGCTTTGAGCGCACGGCGCAGACGCGTCCGCTGAACTTCTTGGGCGACAATCCAGCTTCGCGCCTCGTGCTGCTCACCGACCAGGCCTATCCGCGCATCAGCCTCGTCTATGGCGGCGCAGATGCCTTCCGCGACCCCATGGTCGTAGACGTGGAGGAATACATCGCCGTCAAAGGCTTCAAGGCCAAGGGCAAGCGCCTCACCACCTGCGCCGTTGAGCGCGTGGAGGAATTAGAGCCCACCCGCTTCCCCGAACCTGAACCCGAGGAACTGGACGAGGACACCGAGGGCGAAGCGCTTGCCGAAGGCGACAGGCAACCCTCTCTCTTCGACGAGGCATAACTAGAAGAAAAAATAAAACCATAAAAGCGGGAAGCAGCAGGCACGCATGAAGCCGCCCACGTTGCTTCCCGTTTTTTTTGCATTGTTGCATTGCTTGTGGCAAAGGCGTTATAATAGGCACGCTCTTATATGAAATGAAATACTTTTAGTAATTTTGTAGGCGGATAATCATTTTCAGACACACATTAATAATATATACGATGAAACCATTGGTCAGCATTATCATGGGCTCTACGTCAGACCTGCCCGTGATGGAAAAGGCGGCACGCTTTTTCGACGAACTTGAAATTCCCTTCGAACTCCATGCCCTCTCGGCACACCGCACGCCCGCCGAGGTGGAAGACTTTGCACGCAACGCCGCGCCGCGCGGCATACGCGTCATCATTGCCGGCGCAGGCATGGCTGCCGCGCTGCCGGGTGTGATTGCCGCTTCGAGCACCGTGCCCGTAATCGGCGTGCCTGTCAAGGGTATGCTCGACGGACTCGACGCGCTGCTCTCTATCGTGCAGATGCCTCCCGGCATTCCCGTGGCAACGGTGGGTGTGAACGGCGCACTCAATGCCGCCATTCTCGCCGCGCAGATGCTGGCCGTGGCCGACGACGCGCTGGCCGAAAAACTGGCAGCCTATAAAGAAGGGCTGAAAGACAAAATCGTGCGCGCCAATGCCGAACTGGCCGGCGTGAGCTATAAGTTCAAAACTAATTGATTGAAAAATAAAACGATGGCATCAGACCCTATCAACGCCGCGCTCCCTCCCGAACTTTACGACTGGAAGGACGGGCTGCCCAATCTGTTTAACTACGCGCCGCGAAAGTCGCACGAGGTGCGTATCGGCAACTGCCCGCTCGGCGGCGACCAACCGCTGCGCATTCAGAGCATGACCACCACGCCGACCGCCGACGCGGCGGCATCTGCCGCACAGTGCCGCACCATCATCGAGGCGGGCGCAGACTACGTGCGCCTCACGGCACAGGGCACGCGCGAAGCGGAGGCGTTGCGCGAGATTAAGGAAGCACTCCGCCGCGAAGGCATCAGCACGCCGCTCGTGGCGGACATACATTTCAACCCCAACGTGGCAGACGTGGCGGCAGAGATTGTGGAGAAAGTGCGCATCAATCCTGGCAACTACGTAGATCCTGCCCGGAAGTTCAAGCATATCGAATACACCGACGAGGCTTACGCCGAGGAACTGCGGCGACTAGAAGAACGATTTGTGAAACTGCTCGGCATCTGCCGCGCCCACGGCACGGCACTGCGCATCGGCGTGAACCACGGCTCGCTGTCCGACCGCATCATGAGCCGCTACGGCGACACGCCTGAGGGCATCGTGGAGAGCTGCATGGAGTTTCTGCGCGTTTGCGTGCGCGAGGACTTCAAGGACGCGGTGGTGTCGATAAAAGCCTCCAACACCGTGGTCATGGTGCGCTCCGTGCGCCTGCTGTGCAAGGCCATGGCCGACGAGGGCATGGACTTCCCGCTGCATCTGGGCGTGACGGAAGCCGGCGAGGGCGAGGACGGGCGCATCAAGAGCGCGGCGGGTATCGGCGCACTGCTGGCCGACGGCATTGGCGACACGCTGCGCGTAAGCCTTTCGGAAAATCCCGAGTGCGAAATCCCCGTGGCGTATCATTTGGCAAAATATGTAACGCAGCGCGGCGGTCATCCCTTCATACCGGGCAAGGCTGCGCCCGACTTCGACTATCTCCGTCCTTCCCGCCGCCCGACTCGTGCCGTGGGCAACATTGGCGGCACTAACGCGCCGGTGGTTATCGGGGCGCAGACGCGCAATGAGCGCGCCGTGGGGCATACGGCTCCCGACTACATCTATTGCGGCACCGCTCTGCCACCGCACGAGAAGCGCGTGCCGGGCGCGGGCTACATTGTGGACGCGGCGGCATGGCACGGCGAGGCAGACACCTACCCCGCCTACCCCGCCGATTTGCTCATGCTCGTGGGAGCGTGCCCCGCTGCCGTGAAGTTTGTGTTTTTGAACTATCTGCAACTCAACGAAGAGGTGCTTGCCTGCCTGCGCCTGCATCCCGAGATGGTGGTAATCGCCCAGTCGGCCCACGCCAACCGCCTCGGCGAGCAGCGGGCCTTGGTGCATGAACTCTGGCGCGAGGGCGTGGCCAATCCCGTAGTATTCTTCGAGCATTACGCTTTGGGGGCGGACGATGCCGATGCCTTCCGCCTGCAAGCCGCCGCCGATACGGGCGCGCTGCTCTTCGACGGGCTGTGCGACGGCCTCTTCCTGTTTGCGCAGACACCGCAGGGCGGAGAGCCGCTCAGCGAGGCGGTGGCCGACGATACGGCTTTCGGTATCTTGCAGGCCGTGCGCGCCCGCACCACAAAGACGGAATACATCAGTTGCCCGGGCTGCGGACGCACGCTCTACGACCTGCAAGGCACGTTGCGCCGCGTGAAGGCCGCCACGGCGCACCTCACGGGACTGAAAATCGCCGTTATGGGCTGCATCGTCAATGGTCCGGGCGAGATGGCCGATGCCGACTACGGCTATGTCGGCGCGGCGCGCGGGCGCATCAGTCTCTATCGCGGCAAGGAGTGTGTGGAAATGAATATCCCCGAGGCGGAAGCCGTGGACAAACTCCTCGCGCTCATTGAGAATGATAGGAAAAATTTTGAGTAAAAAATAAAATGTTCAAACAAATACCACCCTTCACGCGCAGCCTGCTGCTCATCAACGTCATCTGCTACCTGCTGCAGCTCCTCTTCGAGCGCAGCGGCATTGACCTCGTGGCACTCTTCGGCCTGCACTTTGCCAAGGCGAGCGACTTCTACCTGTTCCAGCTCCTGACGTATATGTTCCTGCATGGCAGTTTCAGCCATCTGTTCTTCAATATGTTCTCCCTGTGGATGTTCGGCGGCATCATAGAGCGCTCGCTCGGCAGCAGGCGTTTCCTCACGTACTATCTCATTTGCGGCATCGGCGCCGGCCTGTGCCAGGAGTTGTGGCAGTTGGGAGAGTATTATATGGAGGGAATGAACGGCTACGAGTTTGTGGGCGACGGAATCGGCGCACCGATACCCATGGACCTCTTCCTGAACCGCTGGACCACCATCGGCGCATCGGGTGCGTGCTACGGCGTACTGCTCGCCTTCGGCATGCTCTACCCCAACGAGCGCATCGTGCTGCTCATACCACCCATTCCCATCAAGGCGAAATATTTCGTGGCGGGCTATGCTGCCATCGAACTGTATTCAGCCTACGCCTCCAACGACAACATCGCGCACTTTGCCCACCTCGGCGGCATGCTCTTCGGTTTCCTCCTGCTGCGCTACTGGCGGCGGGCGAATGAGCGGCGGCAGGCGGCTTGGCAAAACAGTTGGGGCACTGCGCCGCAAAAGCCCTCGCTCGCGCAGCGCGTCAAGGATTGGTGGGGAAATATTTTCCAGAAAAACCGCCCCGCGCGTCCCGGCAATGCGCGGCACACCGCCACGCGGCAGAGCGACTATGAGTACAACATGAACCGCCACGCCGAGGAGCAGCGGCGCGAAGCGCGTATGGACGAAATCCTTGAAAAAATAAAGAAGTCGGGCTATGAAAACCTCACGGAGGACGAAAAGCGCGAACTATTCAGATTGAGCAGAAAATAATTTCTAAATGGCCAAGCAAGCAGACAAAAAGCCTTCCTTCTTCGCCGGCATCATGTCGTTCCTGTCGTGGTGCGCGGTGCTGCTGCTTTGGGCTTCGGCGGCAGGCATCTATCTACACCCCGCCCTCTTCAAGTGGGTGCAGCTCTTAGAACTTGCCTTCCCCCTGCTGCTCGGTTTCGTGCTCCTTTGCTTCGTGCTCAGTCTGCTGCTCGCGCCGCGCCGGGCGTGGATTGCCTTTGTGGGCATCGTGGCCTGCATAGGCAGCGTGCGCGACTATTGTCCCGTCAATCTCACCTCGCCGCCGCCCAAAGGCTGCATCAAAGTGCTTACTTACAACGTGATGGGATTTGCCGGCTGGGAGAAAGATGCCGACGGGCATTACGTTATTCCGGCTTACCTTGTAGACAGCCGCGCCGATATCATTTGCTGTCAGGAAGTGGGCAGCGGCGGTAGCGGTTACGACGATGTCTTTGGAAAATTCATGCCCTCCAAAGGCTATTACGCCGACACCGTCAATGCGAATGGCAATATACTTTGCTGTTTCTCCCGCCTCAAAATCACGCGCAAGCAGGTAGTTTGCAGCGGCAGCGGCAACGGTTGCGGCGCGTTTTGGCTGCTTTCGGCTCCGGGCGACACCATAGTGGTGCTCAACGCCCACCTCGAAAGCAATCACCTTTCCTCCGAAGAGCGCAGCCATTACCAGAATTTGATAAAGGAGACCGATAGCCTTGAAAACGCGCTCAGCGGGCGTTCCAAGCAAATCCTAGCCAAACTGGCAGACGCTGCCGTAAAGCGTGCCCGCCAGGCTGACGAGATGATTGAATTTATTGACAGCGTGGGCAGAGACGGAAAAACGTTCATCGTGTGCGGCGACTTCAACGACACGCCTATTTCTTACGCCCATCATCTCTTTTGCAGCCGCATGACGGATGCCTACCGCGCCACAGCCAACGGCATCGGGCGCACGTTCAACCGCAATGCCATGTACGTGCGCATCGACCATATCTTCTGCTCCGAAGAATGGAAACCCTATGCCTGCACTGTCGACCGCGCGGCCGTGGCTTCCGACCATTACCCCGTTTCCTGCTATCTAAAACGCGGGGGAAAGTAAAAAAAACATCGCATTTTGTGCGGAGAAACTTAGAAATAGGTAAATTTGCAAGGCAAACGAAAAAACTTTTTAATATCCCTAATTTTTTATCTTTATGATTAACTACAAAGACTTAGGTTTGGTGAACACGCGCGAAATGTTCGCACGCGCCATCAAGGGCGGCTACGCTATCCCCGCTTTCAACTTCAACAACATGGAACAGCTGCAGGCTATCATCAAGGCCGCTTCTGCAAAGAAGAGCCCCGTGATCCTTCAGGTGTCCAAAGGCGCACGCGCTTACGCCAACCAAACACTGCTTCGTTATATGGCCGAAGGTGCCGTTGAATACGCTAAGGAACTTGGCTGCAAGCATCCTGAAATCGTGCTCCACCTCGACCACGGCGACTCTTTCGAAACTTGCAAAAGCTGCATCGACATGGGCTTCAGCTCTGTGATGATTGACGGCTCTGGCCTCCCCTACGAAGAGAATGTTGCCCTCACGAAGAAGGTGGTTGACTACGCTCACCAGTTCGATGTAACCGTAGAAGGCGAACTCGGCGTATTGGCAGGCGTTGAGGACGAAGTTTCTCACGCAGAAAGCCACTACACGAAGCCCGAAGAAGTTGTAGACTTCGCCACCCGCACCGGTTGCGACAGCCTCGCTATCTCTATCGGCACAAGCCACGGCGCTTACAAGTTCACGCCCGAGCAGTGCACCGTAGACCCCCAGACGGGTCGCCTCGTGCCTCCTCCCTTGGCATTCGACGTGCTCGACGCCGTAATGAAAGAGCTCCCCGGCTTCCCCATCGTGCTCCACGGTTCTTCCAGCGTTCCCCAGGAAGAAGTTGACACCATCAACAAGTACGGCGGCAAACTCCCCAACGCAGTCGGCATTCCCGAAGAGCAGCTCCGCAAGGCCGCAGCCAGCGCAGTTTGCAAAATCAACATCGACTCCGACAGCCGCTTGGCCATGACCGCTGCTATCCGTCAGGTGTTCGCCGAAAAGCCGGGCGAATTCGATCCCCGCAAGTACCTCGGCCCCGCCCGCGACAACATGCAGAAGCAGTATGAGCACAAGATTGTCGAAGTGCTTGGTTCTGAAAACAAACTTGCCAACCTCGACTAATCGCAATTAACAAAAAAATATGGTGCGCCCCGATAATTTCGGGGCGCACTTTTTTATATCAACGTTTTTATTTTTACGACAACTTAGACAACAAGAGACAACTCCGAGTCTGACAATTATGCGCTTAATATGACGACAACATAGACAACGGGGCGTATTTTATACGCCCGCCTCGCATGCGCTGGAAGACAACTGAAAGTTGTCAGAAGTTGTCCCTGTTGTCGTCACATTAAAACGGTAGCGCAGCCGAGAATCTCGAAATACGTTGTCAAAAGTTGTCTAAGTTGTCGTAAAAAACAAACGATTTTAGTAGACTAGTAGACGAGTAGACAAGTATACTCGTTTACTAACAAACGCGCGTTTGCGGCAGAGGTTTTGTGCCTGTTTGTGTGCCGGAAATTGCTTTTTCCTATAAGAAAAACTCTTTGCCTCAAAAAAAATAAGTAATTTTGCGCGGTTTATTTATCAGAATACCACTTTTTTACACTTTATAAAACCAACATTTAGATGAACGTGATTACCAAAACCGTGTCTCTGCCCGATGGACGCACCATCAGCATCGAGACAGGCAAGCTTGCCAAACAAGCCGATGGAGCCGTTATGCTGCGCATGAACAACACCATGCTCCTGGCCACTGTTTGCGGTGCAAAGGACGCTGTTCCCGGAACGGACTTCATGCCTTTGCAATGTGACTACAAAGAAAAGTATTCGGCTGCCGGCCGTTTCCCCGGCGGTTTCACGAAGCGTGAGGGCCGCGCCTCCGACTACGAAATCCTTACGTCGCGCCTCGTCGACCGCGCCCTGCGCCCCCTGTTCCCCTCCGACTATCATGCAGAAGTGTTCGTGAACATCACGCTCTTCTCGGCCGACGGCGTGGACATGCCCGATGCACTCGCCGGTTTCGCCGCCTCCGCCGCCCTCGCCTGCTCCGACATTCCCTTTGAAGGACCTATCTCGGAGTGCCGCGTGGCTCGCATCAACGGCGAATATGTCATCAACCCCACCTTCGAACAACTCGAAAAGGCCGACATGGACCTCATGGTCGGCGCAACGGAAGAAAACATCATGATGGTGGAAGGCGAAATGGACGAAGTGCCCGAAAGCGCACTCCTCGAAGCGCTCAAAGCCGCCCACGAGGCCATCAAGCCCATGTGCCGCCTCCAAAAAGAACTTTCCAAAGAACTCGGCACCGACGTGAAGCGCGAATATTGCCACGAGGTGAACGATGAGGAACTGCGCCAGCAGGTGAAGGACACTTGCTATCAACCTTGCTACGAGGTGACGAAGCAGGGCCTCGAAAAGCACGCCCGCATGGACGCTTTCGAGGCTATCCGAGAAAACTTCAAGGAAACCTATGCCGCCGCCCACGCTGACCTCACGCCCGAAGAACTCGAAGAGAAGAATGGCCTGATCGACAAATACTACCACGATGTAGAGAAGGACGCCATGCGCCGCTGCATTCTCGACGAAGGCATCCGCCTCGACGGCCGCAAGACCACGGATATCCGTCCCATCTGGTGCGAGGTTGACCCTCTGCCCGGCCCTCACGGTTCTTCTATCTTCACCCGCGGCGAAACGCAGAGCCTCTCTACCTGCACACTCGGCACAAAACTCGACGAGAAGATGGTGGACGACGTGCTCGACAAGAGTTACATGCGCTTCCTCCTGCACTACAACTTCCCGCCCTTCTCCACCGGCGAGGCAAAGGCACAGCGCGGCGTTGGCCGCCGCGAAATCGGCCACGGTCACCTCGCTTGGCGCGGCCTCAAAGGACAACTCCCCAAGGACTTCCCCTACACGGTGCGCATCGTGAGCGATATCCTCGAGTCCAACGGTTCCAGTTCTATGGCCACCGTTTGCGCCGGCACGCTCGCCCTTATGGACGCCGGTGTACCCATCAAGGCACCCGTGAGCGGCATCGCAATGGGCTTGATCAAGAATCCCGGCGAAGACAAATACGCCGTGCTCTCCGATATCCTCGGCGATGAGGACCACCTCGGCGACATGGACTTCAAGACGACGGGTACGCTCAAAGGTCTCACCGCCACGCAGATGGACATCAAGTGCGACGGCCTCTCTTACGAAATCCTCGAAAAGGCGCTTGCGCAGGCCAAGGCCGGTCGCGAGCATATCCTCGGTGAGATGATGAAGACCATCTCCGAGCCGCGTGCCGACTACAAGCCCCACGTGCCCCGCATCGTTGCCTTCGAAATTCCCAAAGAGTTCATCGGCGCCGTTATTGGCCCGGGCGGCAAGATTATCCAGGGCATGCAGGAAGACACCGGCGCAACCATCACCATCGACGAAGAAGACGGCGTGGGCAAGGTGCAGGTATCGGCTCCCAACAAAGAGAGCATCGACGCAGCCGTTGCCAAGATCCGTGCCATCGTGGCCATTCCCGAAGTGGGCGAGGTTTACGACGCAAAAGTTGTGAGCATCATGCCTTACGGCTGCTTCGTAGAGTTCATGCCGGGCAAGGAAGGCCTGCTCCACATCAGCGAGATTGCCTGGAAGCGCCTCGAAAACGTAGAGGAAGCCGGCATTCACGAAGGCGACACCATTCAGGTGAAACTTCTTGAGATTGACGAGAAGACCGGCAAGTTCCGCCTTTCCCACCGCGTGCTCGAAGAGAAGCCCGAGGGTTGGGAAGAGCGTCCCGCCCGCCGTCCGCGTCGCGAGGGCGACAACCGCGAACGCCGCCCCCGCCGTGAAGAACGCGAATAACTTTGCCTACAAAGCGCAATATTAATATGCCATCGCCCCGAAAGTTTCGGCTTTCGGGGCGATTTTTTTTGTCAGCCACCAAAGCCCGTCCTTTTTGCATCGGACTATCTTGCCAAAGGGCACAGACTATCTTATAATGTCGTTCAGACCGTCATATAACGCAGTCCAAACTATCCCCGAACTATTTTTCATTTGCTCGGGGATAGTTTTTCCTTCCCCCTTGCAAGTTTTCACTATCTGCGCAGAAAAAGTTTATTACAAATTTTGTAACATGTATTACAAACTTTGTAATATGTGTTACAAAGTTTCTAACAAGCGTTACAAACTTTGTAACAAAAAATTTCTTAGCAGAAAATGAAAAATATCAGGCAGCAAATAAAAAATTGCTTGGGGATAGTGAAAAATAACTCGGGGATAATCGCGGCGACCTGCGCAGACAGTTGTTGCCGCAACGGCGGCCGCCTGCCGCGATTGAAGTGATAAAGGGGACTAAAAACGCAAAAATAATCATAAGATTGTGGCAAGTTTCGCTGATAGTCAGTAGATTTGCCAAACAGATTAACCACAAAAACATTTAGAGCCATGACACAGAACAACGAAATCTACAAGTGCGCCATCTGCGGCAATGTGGTGGAAGTGGTGCACGCCGCCGGCGGCACACTGGTGTGCTGCGGCAAACCGATGACCCTCCTCACGGAGAACACAACCGATGCTTCGCACGAGAAGCACGTGCCCTTCTTGGTCAGCACCCCCGAAGGCGTGCTGGTACGCGTGGGAAGCGCAGAGCACCCCATGCAGCCCGAACATTTCATAGAGTGGATTGAACTCGAAACCCACGAGGGCATCATGCGCCACCATTTGCAGCCCGGCGACAAGCCCGAGGCATTCTTCTGCACCAAGGCGAAGGTAAAAGCCGCCCGCGCCTATTGCAATCTGCACGGACTTTGGAAGGCCTGAAACGCCCGTATTTACATCCCTATGCCCGTGCATCGTTTCCATGATATTCGGCTGCGTTCGGAAAATCTTCCGAGCGCAGCCGAATATCTTGAAACAAAATACAACCCCAATAGGCTTTTGTGTAAAATGACAGAAATACAAATTTTCAAAATACATTTATGAATATAGAATATGAAAAGATGTTGAGAGGTGAGGCTTACAATGCAATAGACGAAAGTTTGCTGAAAGAACTAAATGCTTGTAAAGACCTTTGCTGGGAATACAATCATATACGTCCATCGCTCATAAAAGAACGTAATAAAAAACTCCACGAGATACTTGGCTCGTGCGATGAAGACACATTCATCAACCAACCTTTCTTCTGTGACTACGGCAAACATATCCGAGTGGGCAAGCGTTTCTTTGCCAACTTCAACTGGACGGTACTGGACGAAGCAATGGTGACCATTGGCGACGATTGCTTTATAGGACCAAATGTAAGCATTTACACCGCCTGCCACCCGACAGACCCTATTGAAAGAAACACCCGGATAGAATGGGCACGCCCTGTTACCATTGGTGACAACTGCTGGATAGGAGGAAGCACGACAATTCTGCCAGGTGTTACTATTGGAAATAATGTAACCATTGGAGCAGGGAGCGTGGTTGTGAAAGATATACCATCCGACTGCGTGGCCGTTGGCAATCCGGCAAAGGTTATCAAGAAAAGGTCATCTTGACAGAAAGGCAGATAAAATCCCCGCCGCATCGTTTTCACGGTACGGCGGGCTTTTTTAGCGGGCTTTGGAAGGGGAAAAACAAAGTTTTAAGTAAGAAAATAGGGAAATACGCAAAAAAAGCCTACTTTTGCAAAGATATAGCATATTGTGCATTATAATCTCATAGACCTAAAAACGCATAAAATCCATAACTATGAAAGGAATTGTCCTCGCCGGCGGCAGCGGCACGCGCCTCTACCCCATCACCAAAGGCATCAGCAAACAACTTATTCCCATTTTCGACAAACCGATGGTGTACTACCCCATTTCGGTGCTGATGCTTGCCGGCATTCGTGAAATCCTCATTATCTCCACGCCGCAAGACCTCCCCGGCTTCCGCCGCCTGCTGGGCGACGGCAGCGACTACGGCGTGCACTTCGAATATGCCGAGCAACCCTCGCCCGACGGACTGGCACAGGCCTTTATCATCGGCGAAAAGTTTATCGGCGATGACAGCGTTTGCCTCGTGCTGGGCGACAACATCTTCCACGGCAGCAATTTCCGCCACATTCTGCGTGCAGCAGTGAAGACGGCGGAGGAAGACGCCAAGGCCACCGTGTTCGGCTATCGCGTGAACGACCCCGAGCGCTACGGCGTGGTGGAATTCGACGCAGAAGGGCGTTGCATGAGTATTGAGGAAAAGCCGGCGCAGCCGAAGAGCAACTACGCTGTTGTGGGCCTGTACTTCTATCCCAACAAGGTGGTGCAGGTGGCCAAGAGCATCAAGCCCTCGGCACGCGGAGAGTTGGAAATCACCACGGTGAATCAGGAGTTCCTTGCCGCTGGCGAACTGATGGTGCAGACACTCGGCATCGGGTTCGCATGGCTCGACACGGGTACGCACGACAGCCTGAGCGAGGCTTCTACCTTTATCGAAGTCATCGAAAAGCGCACGGGTCTGAAAGTGGGCTGCCTTGAAGGCATCGCCCTGCAACAAGGCTGGATTACGCCCGAGCAGGTGCGCCAAACGGCACAGCCTATGGCGAAGAACCAGTACGGGCAATATCTCCTCAAACTTGCCGAAGGTAAATAGGGACGGGCATAACATTAGTCCCAAAACAGTAAAAATGCTACGGCACTTCGGTACGCTCTTCCTGCTCTTTTGCCTTTGCGCCGCGCTGCAAGCCACCGATGGCGGCAGCGCAAAGGGTTCGCGCGGCTCGGTGTCGGGCGACGGAGGGCTGACAGGCACGGAGTGGACGGGCTATCTGAAAATCTCGGAGCCTTTGACGGCCGACGAACTGGCAACCATAGACCTCGGCGGCGTGACGTGTCTCGACCTCACGGGCATCAGTCTGCCAGAGGGCGCGACCGCCTTTCGCCATACGCCCACGGAGCCCAACCTGCTCATCTATGTGCGCAGCGAAGATGCCAGCCGCGTGCCGGAGGCGTGGCAGTTTACTGTGGCACGCGCCGGGAACGGCGAGGCGCGGCTGCTGCACTCCTTTGAACTCACCGACGGCGCTCCGCTCTTTATTCCCTTCCCCTTCGCCGTGAGCACGGGTCAGTTGCGCTATACGCAACGCCTGATTGCCGACGGCAACTGGCAAACGCTCTGCCTGCCTTTCGATGCCGATGCAGTAGAGGGGCAAGGACTGTTTGAAGCGGGAAAGGCCTTGGGCATGGACGGCGCTGCACTGGCTTTCGGCGAGACGGAAACGATTGCTGGCGGTGCGGCGCATATCCTGCGCACCGTTGGCACGGCTTCGACGGACGGACGGCTCACGGTGACGTTCAGTAGCAGGGCGTGCACCGTTGCGTCCACGCTTGGCTATCTGTACCAAGGCATTTGGGGCACAAACTATCGGCAAATGGCTGTGGCAGACGAGAACGAAAGCATTTATCTGCTGACAGCAGACGGCAGCACTTTTGCCCATGCGGCGGCAGGCAGCACGCTTGCACCGTTTCGCTGCTATCTCTCGCTGTTCGAGCCTGCCGGCCCGCAACTCATCATTCGCTTTGAGCGCAACGCGGCAGCGGCATTGCCTCCCGCCATTTATAATAAAGAAAACCACGGCGCGGTACAGCCTATCTACGACCTTGCCGGACGGCGGCGCACGGGAACTGCGCGGCGCGGCGAGATTTTAATAATGAAGAATATGAAATTAGTAAACAAGTAAACGAGTGTACGAGTAAACAAGACAAGTTACTCATCAAAAAATAATTTGCAAGACATCTCTGTCTCGTTTACTCGTCTACTTGTTTACTCGTCTACTCAAAACATAACAATATGGTAATAGCAGTAGACTTTGACGGAACGATTGTGGAACACAAATATCCCGCAATCGGGAAAGAAATACCTTTTGCCGTAGCCACGCTGAAACAACTCATGGAGGACGGGCACAAACTCGTGCTTTGGAGCGTGCGCACGGGCGAGTTGCTCGACGAGGCGGTGGCGTGGTGCGAGGAGCGCGGCGTGCGCTTCTATTCCGTGAACAGCAATTTCGATGAAGATGCCAACTGCATGAACAGCGATAACTTCTGCCGAAAACTCAAGGTGCAGATGTTTATCGACGACCGCAACGTGGGCGGCCTGCCCGACTGGGGCAGCATCTACCAAATTATCACGCGCCGCATCAGTTACGAACAACTACTGCGCGAGGAAATGAATATGCCGGCGGAAAAGCCGAAGCGCAAAGGCTGGTGGCCGTTTTAAGTAGGGGCGTTTTGCAAAACGCCCGCCCAAAGCGTATCGCCCGCGCCATACAATATTATATATAGCCTTTCCAAAATGAAGATATTTGCAGCAAGCCGAATGAAGGAACTTGATGCTTCCACCATTCGCGAACAAAACATCACGTCGCTCCAACTCATGGAACGCGCCGCTGAACGTGCGACGGAAGCCATTGCGATGGAGTGGCCCGCAAAGGGAACGCCTGTCGTGGTGTTTGCCGGACCGGGCAACAACGGCGGCGACGGACTGGCCGTGGCTCGCCTGCTCGCAGGGCGCGGATATGCGGTGAAGGCATACCTCTTCAATACGGGCGACCACCTGAGCAACGATTGCGCCGAAAACAAAAAGCGCATCTTGGAAACGGAGGGCGTGGAATTTACCGAGGTAACCTCGCAGTTTGAAGCCCCCGCGCTCACGGAAGAGATGCTCGTGGTGGACGCGCTCTTCGGCACAGGACTCGACCGTCCCGCAACGGGCGGCTTTGCCACCCTCATCAAGTTTATCAATGCCGCGCCGGCGCAGGTGGTGGCGATAGATATGCCCTCGGGACTGATGTCGGAGGACAATGCGCAAAACATTCCGAGCAACATTATTCAGGCGCACCTAACGCTCACCTTCCAGCACCTCAAACCGGCAATGCTCATTGCCGAGAACAATATCTATTGCGGCCGCATCAAGGTGCTCGACATCGGACTTTCCGCCCAAAAGGCCGCCGCGCTCGACACGCCCTACTTCTTCACCGAAGCGGCCGACGTGAGGCAGATGCTGCAAGAGCGTCCTGCCTTCGGGCATAAAGGCACGTTCGGCCACGCCCTGCTTGTGTGCGGCCGCTACGGCATGGCGGGTGCAGCCATTCTCTCGGCAAAGGCCTGCCTGAAAAGCGGCGTGGGCAAGGTGACCATACACACGCCGAAGCGCAACAACGACCTGCTGCAGATCTCCGTGCCCGAAGCCTTGCTCAGCCACGATGCCGACGACGCAATCTTCACAACGCCCAACCTCTCCGACACGTTCAGCGCCATAGCCCTCGGCCCTGCCATAGGCACGGACAAGCGCACCGCGCTGGCGTTCATACAGCAGACGGGGCACGCCGCCGTGCCGCTCGTCATCGATGCCGACGGCATCAACATTCTTGCCGACCACCGCAGTTGGATTAGGCAAATCCCCAAGGGCACGGTGTTCACGCCCCACCTCGGCGAGATGAGCCGCCTCGGCCTGCACAGCACCGACCACTTCGCCGCGCTTGAAGAGGCGAAGGAAATGGCGGTGACGCACGGTTTCTTCATGATTCTGAAAAACCGTTACACGGCCGTATGCACACCGCAGGGCAAGGTGTACTTCAACCCCACGGGCAACAATGCGCTCGCCACGGCGGGCAGCGGCGACGTGCTTACGGGCATGCTCGCAGCGTTGCTGGCGGAGGGTTACGAAACTTTCGCCGCCTGCCGCCTGGCAGTGTTCCTGCACGGACTCGCCGGCGACCTCGCCGCCACCGACTTGGGGCAGGAGAGCGTGACGGCTTCCGACCTCATCGACTATCTGCCCAAAGCCTTCCGCGCCCTGCACGGCGGAGAAAACCTGCCGCAGTTCGGGCCGATTGAGTTTTAATATTAGTGAACAAGTAAACGAGTAGACAAGTAAACAAGACAAGTTACAAAATATAAAGATGAGCAAGACTTTCCTGTCTCGTCTACTCGTTTACTCGTAAACTCGTCTACTAAATATCTTTATATACGCATGAAAAAAATCTTCGCACTATTCCTCGCCTCCGCGCTCTCGGGCTGCCTCGCCGCTCAGACCGAGGTGCGCAATTATACGCCGGGCATCACCGACAACGGCATCACTTATTTCTTGCCTAAAACCGCACTGCGCTTCACCGTCACGGCGGTGCGCCGCCACTACACGCCGGGCGAATATTGCCTCTATGCCGAACGCTTCCTGCGCCTGAAAGATGCCGTGCAGGCAGAGCGCGACGAGTGGGAAATCAAAACCGTGGAAATGACTCCTTACGGTGTGGCAGACAAGAGCAAAGCCTACACCATTCGCCTCGTGCCCAAGACGAGCGCGCCCCTCGCGGCACTGGCCGACGACGGACGGCTGCTGGCCGTGAACAAGGACGCGCCGGAGGAAGAGCCGCTGCCCATGGCGGCCGTCATTCCCGGCACGGACAACAACCTGAACGGCGCAAAGTATAAAACAGAAGAAATACTCTCGGCAGGCAACCTCACGAAAATGGCGGAACTCACGGCGGCCGAGATTTACGATATCCGCGAAAACCGCTCGCTGCTCACCAAAGGGCAGGCCGACTTTATGCCGAAGGACGGCGAGCAACTCAAACTGATGCTCAACAGCCTCGAAACGCAAGAAACCGCGCTCTTGCAACTCTTCGCCGGCACGATGCGCGAGGAGACGCACGTGGCGACGTTCGACTTTGTACCTACCGGCGAGGCGGCCGACAGCATTCTGTTCCGCTTCTCGCGCCACTTGGGCTTTGTGGACGCGGACGACCTTGCCGGCAAGCCCTATCGCGTCAGCGTGACCGACCTGAAAACGCTGCCCGCAGAGGTCATTGACCCGAAAGCCAAGGCAAAGAAGGAGGTCGACGACTTGCGCTACATGGTGCCCGGCCGCGCGGAGGTGAAACTCTGCGCCGACAACGCGGAACTGCTTTCGCAAACGCTGCCCATCGCCCAGTTCGGGCGCGTGGAGCATCTCGGTGGCGACCTCTTCAATAAGAAATACACCACCCGCGTGACGCTTTCGCCCGTAACGGGAGGCATTGTGCGCGTTGAGGCGGAAGAACCTAAATAAATTTTATTTGATAAAATTCTCATCATATCCTTTATGAAACGCCTTTCCCTTTTCTTGCTTTCATTCGTAATGCTCTTCGCCGCTGCGCAGGCAAGGAAACGCACGTTTCGCATGGCGGACTACGGCGTGACGCCTGGCACGGAAAACCTGTCAGAAACGTTGCAGAAAGCGCTTGCCGACATCAAGGCGCAGGTGCAGCCCGGCGACTGCGTGACGCTCCGCTTCAAAAAAGGCACGTACAACTTTCACCCGCAAGGCGCAGCCGTGCGCACCTATTATATTTCCAACCACGACCAAGACAATCCCAAGCACGTGGCCATCGACTTGGCGGAATGGGAAAACCTCACGCTCGACGGCGGCGGGGCCTCCTTCGTGTGCCACGGCCGCATGCTGCCGCTCGCGCTGGTGCACTGCAAGAATACGGTGCTGCGTAACTTCTCCATCGACTTCGCCAAGCCCCACATCACGCAGGTGCAGGTAGTGGCCAACAGCCCCGAGGGCGGCATCGCGTTCCGCCCCGCTCCGTGGGTGGACTGCGGCGTTGACGGCGGCAAGTTCTTTGCCAAAGGCGAAGGCTGGCAGTTCAACTACGGCACAGGCATCGCCTTCAATCCCGAGACGCGCCACATGGTTTACCGCACCTCCGACCTCGGCATCGACCTCAACGGCGTGCAGGCGCAGGCCGACGGCACATATCTTGCTCCCAACTGGCGCGACGAGCGTCTGCCCGAGGGCACGGTGGTAGCCCTGCGCACTTACGCCCGTCCCGCGCCGGGCGTGTTCCTCGATAGTTGCATGCAGACCACGCTGCGCAATGTGCAGGTACACTATGCCGAGGGCATGGGACTTTTGGCGCAACTCTGCACCGACATCACGCTCCAGAAATTCTCAGTCTGCCTCCGGGGCAAGTCCGACCCCCGCTACTTCACCACGCAAGCCGACGCCACGCACTTCTCGCAGTGCCGCGGGCTGATTTCAGTGGAAAAAGGCATGTTTGAGAGCATGATGGACGATGCCATCAACGTGCACGGCATTTATCTGAAAGTAAAAGAAATCATCGACCGCCGCACGCTGCGTTGCAGTTACGAGCACGGGCAGGCTTGGGGCTTCGGCTGGGGACAGCCGGGCGACACCGTGTCGTTTGTCCGCGCTGTGTGCATGGACGTAAAGGGCGATGAGAATGTGATTGAGAGCATCAAGCCCGCTGACCAGCCGACCAACCACGGCGTAAAGGAGTTCGTGATCCGTTTCAAGAACGACGTGCCGCGTGAGGTATGCACCGACGAAACCTACGGCGTTGAGAACCTCTCCGCCACGCCCGAAGTTGTCTTCCGCCGCTGCACCGTGCGCAACAACCGCGCCCGCGGCGCACTCTTCAGTTCGCCGCGCCGCACCGTCTGCGAACGCAACTTCTTCGACCACACCTCTGGCACCGCCGTGCTGCTGTGCGGCGACTGCAACGGCTGGTACGAGTCGGGTGCGGTGCGCGACTTGATAATCCGCAAGAACCGCTTCCTCAATGCCCTCACCAACCAGTTCCAGTTTACCAACGCCGTGATTTCCATCTATCCAGAAATTCCGCGCATCAATATCCAGAAGGGCTATTTCCACGGGGGCAAGCGCGATGCCATCCTCATCGAGGACAACGTGTTTGAAACTTTCGACAAGCCGCTCATCTACGCACACTCCGTGGACGGCATCACAGTGCGCCGCAACACGGTGAAGCGCAACAACGATTTCCCCGCCTATCATCCCAACGACAAGGAAGAAAACTATATACGCTGCCGCGCCGTAGACTCACCGGGTTACGAGCAAGCCGCACCGCAGCGCATAGATTTGCAATAATTCTTTTTATTGTCCAACATATTAATCAACTAAAAAAATGCTTAGCAAACAACTTCACGATGCGGTAAACGCACAAATCAATGCCGAACTTTGGTCGGCTTACCTTTATCTCGCTATGTCAATGGACGCAGAAGCCAAGGGCTATAAGGGCGTTGCCAACTGGTACCACGTGCAGTTCCGCGAGGAGCAGGACCACGCACGCATTTTCATGAACTACCTCAACTCGCGCGATGCCAAGGTGGTGCTCCAGCCCATTGACGCCGTGCCCGAAACTTGGGAAAGCGTGGCAGATATGTTCAAACAGACCCTCGAGCACGAGAAGAAGGTGACGGCACTCATCAACAACCTCGCCGCCATTGCCAACGACGACCGCGACTTCGCCTCCATCAACCGCTTCACATGGTTCATCGACGAGCAGGTTGAAGAAGAAGAGAATGCCCGCGAACTCATCGCTGCAGCCGAGGCCGTAGAGGGCAACAAGTACGGCATGTATATGCTCGACAAAGAACTTGCCGCACGCACCTACACGCAAGCCTCGCCCCTCGCAACTGCCGAATAAGATAATAGAGAGCCAAGATGCTCGCATACTACTGATAGAGGCCGCTTCGCAATGCTGCGAGGCGGCCTCTCGTTCAACCAAAATAACATATATATAGTTTAGTAAGCCTCTTCATGAACGCCGGCAACGGCGCGACCGCTCGGGTCGTTGAGTTTGGCAAACGCCGCGTCCCAGCGTAGGGCTTCGGCGGTGCTGCAAGCCACGCTCGGCACACTGGGCACGCTCCGCGCGGCACTCTCGCTCGGGAAATATTCCTCGAATATGGAGCGATAGTAATATTCCTCCTTGTTCATAGGCGGATTAATCGGGAAACGCTCTGCCGCGTGCGCCATCTGCTCATCGCTCACGGCAGCCGCCGTAACGGCTTTCAGCGTGTCGATCCACGAGTAGCCCACGCCGTCGGAGAATTGCTCCTTTTGCCGCCATGCCACGCTTTCAGGCAAATAGCCGGCAAACGCCTCGCGCAATATCTTCTTCTCTATCGTCTGCCCGGGGCACATCTTCGCCTCTGGGTTCAAGCGCATAGCCACGTCCATAAACTCCTTGTCGAGAAACGGCACGCGGCCCTCCACACCCCAGGCCGAAAGGCTCTTGTTGGCACGCAGGCAGTCGTATAGATGCAGCTTGCCGATTTTGCGCACCGTCTCTTCGTGGAACGCCCGCGCATCGGGGGCTTTGTGGAAGTAAAGGTAACCGCCGAAAATCTCGTCCGCGCCTTCGCCCGAAAGCACCATCTTGATGCCCATCGACTTGATGACCCGTGCCAGCAGATACATCGGCGTGGAGGCGCGCACGGTGGTAACATCGTAGGTTTCTATGTAATAGATTACATCGCGCACGGCATCGAGGCCTTCCTGAATGGTATAATTTATTTCGTGGTGCACGGTGCCGATAAAGTCGGCAACCTCGCGCGCCTTAGCCAAGTCGGGCGCACCTTTCAGCCCCACGGCGAAAGAGTGGAGCTGCGGCCACCAAGCCTCCCCCGCGTCCTCTGTTTCCACGCGCCGCGCGGCATATTTCTTCGCCACGGCGGAAATAATGGAAGAGTCCAAGCCGCCCGAGAGCAGCACGCCGTAGGGCACGTCGCACATCAGTTGCCTGTGCACGGCGGCTTCGAGCGCCTCGCGCAACTGCTGGGCTGAGGCTTCGTTGCTTTTCACTTTATCATATTCTTCCCAGTCGCGCTTGTACCAACGCCGCATCACGCCCTCGCTGCCTCGCAGATAATGCCCGGGCAGGAAGGGCTCGTACTCGTCGCAGAAGCCTTCGAGGGCTTTCAGTTCCGAAGCCACGTAGACCAGTCCCTCTTTGTCGCGGCCTATATATAAAGGTATCACGCCGATAGGGTCGCGTGCAATGAGATAGTCATCGTTTGCCTCGTCGTAGAGCGCGAAGGCATAGATGCCGTTGAGGTCTTCGAGGAAGTCAAATCCCTTCTCTTTGTAGAGCGCCAGCACCGCTTCGCAGTCCGAGCCCGTGGCAAAGGGGTAGGAGTCGGCGAAATGTTTGCGCAGGTCGCGGTGGTTGTATATTTCGCCGTTCACGGCAAGAATTTGCTTACGGTCGGGCGAGAAGAGCGGCTGTCCGCCGCTTTGCGGGTCAACGATAGACAGGCGCTCGTGGCAGAGAATGGCCGACTTTCCCACGTAAATACCGCTCCAGTCGGGGCCGCGGTGCCTAATCTTCTTACTCATCTCCAATGCCTTGCGGCGCAGGCTTTCGTTCTGCTGCTTAATATTGAATATGCAGGCTATTCCACACATAATCTTTCTTCTTTTGCTTACTTTTTGCTTTGTAAATTATATTTTCTTGTATCACAATGCAAATGTAAACATTATTTTTGATAACAAAATAATATTTGAAAGATATTTTTCTGCCGAGATTGCATCAAACGTTGGATTAACATCCTCTTTCCGCCCAATCGCTTCTATCGAGGTTTCTATAACTTACCGCTTCAGCGACGTGGGGATATTTTACTTGCGGGCTACCGTCGAGGTCGGCAATGGTGCGAGCCACTTTGAGGATACGGCTATAAGCGCGGGCGGAGAGCGAGAAGCGTTCCATAGCATCACGCAGGGCGCGGAGGGACTCTTCGTCGGGGGCAACGTACTCCTGGATCATCTTCTCAGTCATCTGCGCGTTGCAATGTATGCCCTTGAACTCTTTGAAACGCTCTTCCTGTATTTTGCGGGCGGCAACGACGCGCTCGCGAATGACCGCGCTCGGTTCGCCAGGTGCCGCCTTAGAAAGTTCTGAAAACGGGATTGAGGTCATCTCGCACTGTATATCGATGCGGTCGAGCAGCGGACCGCTGATCTTGTTCATATATCGCTGTATCTGCCAAGGGTCGCACATACATTTATGGGTCGGGTCGCCATAGTAACCGCAAGGGCAAGGGTTCATGGAGGCAACGAGCATGAAGGAGCAAGGCAGGGTGGCGTTGTACTTGGCACGCGAAATGGAGATTTGGCGGTCTTCGAGCGGCTGGCGCATCGTTTCGAGCGCTGTGCGCGAAAACTCAGGCAACTCGTCGAGAAAGAGCACGCCGTTGTGAGCAAGGCTGATTTCTCCGGGACGGAATGTAGAGCCGCCGCCTATCAGTGCAACGTCTGAAATCGTGTGGTGAGGAGAGCGGAAAGGGCGGCGCGTGATGAGCGACGTGCCGCTTTCGAGCAGTCCGGCCACAGAATAAATCTGCGTGGTTTCGAGGCTTTCGGAAAGCGTGAGCTGCGGCAATATGGAAGGCAGGCGCTTCGCCATCATACTCTTACCGCAGCCAGGCGCCCCAACTAAAATAATATTGTGTCCTCCTGCGGCGGCCACTTCAAAAGCGCGCTTCACGCCCTCCTGCCCTTTCACGTCCGAGAAGTCGAGCGGATAGTCGGTTTGGGCGGCAAAGAACTCTTCGCGCGTGTTCACAATAGTCGGCTGCAGGGTCTGCGTTCCATTTATGAAATCAACCACTTGCGCCAGCGTTTCCGCGCCATAGACAGTTAATTTGTTCACCACGGCGGCTTCGCGTACGTTTTCTTTGGGCACAATCAACGCTTTGTACCCCATAGCACGCGCCTTAATGGCTATGGGCAATGCGCCTTTGATGGGGCGGAGACTGCCGTCAAGCCCCAATTCTCCGACAAATATGATATTTTCAAGTTTTTCGGGTTGTATCAATTTGTTGGCAGCGAGAATGCCCAGCGCAAGCGGCAGGTCGTAGCCGCTGCCTTCTTTGCGCACATCGGCGGGAGCGAAATTCACCACAATCTTTGTCAACGGAGGCAGGTGGAAGCCGCTGCTTTTTATGGCTTCCTCCACACGGGTGCGGCTTTCGCGGACAACGCTGTCGGGCAGGCCAACCATAAAAAACATGTATTGCGGTGCCTTCTCGGTAGTTACTTCTAAGGATACGGGTATTGCCGTCAGGGCATTGACTGCGGCGGTATTGACTTTAACTAACACGGTTGAGGGAAGAGATTTTTAGAATAATGCTTGCACGCGGTCGTCCAGCTGCTTGCCTGTCAGGTCGCGCGCGATGATTTTTCCTTTGGCATCGATGAGCATCGTGCCGGGTATGTTGTTGACAGCAAAGGTTTCTGCGTGCGGCGAGCTGAAACCCTTGCCGTCGCAGACGAGGGGGAGGTCGGGCGCAGCGTCTTTAATTTGACGCGCAGCGGCGGCTTTGTCTGTGTCAAACGATAATGTCACCACCTGCAACTTTGGCGCGAAACGCTTTTGCAAGGAAGCGGCTTGGCGCAGCAGGGAATAGCTGTCGTAGTTCCACGAAGCCCAAAAGACGAGCAACAGGGGGCTGCGGCGGCAATCATTGTCGGTAATCGTTGTACCAGAAGCGGCGGTTAGGCTGAACGAAGGCATTGACTGCCCTTCGGCGGCTTTCGACAAAGGCAACAAACGCCGTTCCAAGTCTTTGAGTATCTGCGCCTGCGGCTGTGCGCTTTTAAGGATTTGAAGTAATTCGGCGGTGTAACGTTGGTCGGGCTGCCGCAATTCGGCAAACACTTGCAGAAAGATAGCCGTGGCCGAAAGCGTGACTGCATTGTCGCGGATAAACTGCGCGGCAGCGGGTCTCAGGTTGGCGGCGGGCTGCGAGAACATGCGCTGCCTGAACTCCGTGAGCCGCTTGTTGTCCTCGTTGCCCGTGATTTCAGCCTCGCCGATTTTTGCGGCGTCGCCTTTCATCTTTATGGTTGCGCCCGGCTCTGCCACGATATAGGTTTTGGAAAAGTTCGGATAGAGGAGCGTAAGCACAGAGGGACGGTCGATCTTCTTTTCATACTCGAACTTTCCGTTGCTGATGTGTATCGTGTCGAAGCCAGCGGCGGGATTTTCTTCGCTGTAAATATAAAACTCTGCCTGGCGGATATTTTGCAGTTTCCCCTCAAAGCGCATCGTGTCCTTGTCCGGGCCGCAGGCCGCGAGCGCGGCCGCTCCGATTATTGCAACCGCAAGCAGCCTAAGTGTGCCAAATACGTTTCTCATTCCTTATTTATAATAACAAAAAGGAGAATGGGCATTGCTTTCAAAGCTTAGCCGCCATTCTCCTTTTTTATTCGGTAATATTACGATTGGTTTATTTCACAAGGCTCTGGAAAGTGCCGTTGTTGAAGAGCGACAAGAACTCAAGGTCGCGCTTTGCACGTTCTTTGAGCGAAGCGTCCTTGGCAAACGCATTGCGGAGGCTCTGGATAGCGGTGGCTTCCTGGCCGGTGCGTGCTGAAAGCACTGCTTTCAGATAGTCGGTCGTGGCATCCGGGCTCTTGATTTCAGCAAGGGTCTGGGCAGCTTCCGTGTAATTCTTGTTGAGAATTTGCGCAAGGGCGGCCGAGTTGGTGCTTACGCCTTTCAGGCTTTGTGCGGACTGAGCATAGTTGCCGGCAGCCACCTGCAAGTTGCCAAGGAGTTCGTTGTAGTTCTTGGAGGTCGTGGCTTTGGCCAGATAGGTCTGTGCTTCTTCTGCTTTGCCCTGCGCCATAGCGATAAGTGCCTTGTTGGCATTGGCTTCCGTGGCAGAGGGGTTGAGTTGCAGAGCCTTCTGCACATAGTTCTCTGCAGCTGCGAGGTCGCCTGCCTTGTAAGCGAGCGATGCGAGGTTGTTGAAAGCGCGGTAGTCGTTGGGGTAGAGCTTAGCCGTGGTTTCGTAAATGGTCTTCTGCTCGGCGGTGCTTTCGGTGAGCGTTGCAGAATAAAGGAGTTCTTCAACAGAAAGCTGCTTTGCGTCTGTCTTGAACTGTTCCTGAATTTCATCGTCCGAACGGCCGATAATCTGATAGTTCACCGTAAGGCGTGCGCGGCGCAGTTCGGGAAGCACCTCGTCGGCCAGTTCTTTGAAGGCAACGGAGATGTTCTTAATCTGCTGTTCGCGCTCTTCGGGGTCGCTGTACATAGAGAGCACGCGCAGGATAACGTCCTTGTCCTGAATGTTAGAAGCGGCAACGAGTTGCTGGAAGCCGTCCCAGTCCTCAGCGGTGTAAGACGACTGCACGTCGGCATCGAAATTCATCTTTTTCAGTTCGCCTTTGAGGAAATCGGAAGACGACTTGCCGCGATTTTCTGCCAAGGCCGTGTTGAGCTTCAAGCCGCCATCGGGCGAAGCATAAGCCGAAACCTCAATGCCGTCGAGCATGTAGCCCTTTTGGTCGTTCTTGATGTCGCGCAGCGTTTGGAGGAACTCTTGCACAGAGGTTGTCTTCAATTCGCTGGTGCGCACCTTAGCCTGCTGTATGAGGTATTTGATTTGCGCCTGCTTGGTCTGTGCAATGGCATACTGGTAAGCATCCGTGGCGTTGGCTGTGTTTGCAGAGCCAATGGCATTGCTGAGCAGCGTGGCCGTGGCGATAACGCCGTCTGCCACCTTCACCTCAGGTACATTGAACGTCTTTTTGCCAATTTTGGCATCGAAGGTCAGGTAAAGTTCGCTCTTCTGCATGGCAGGCACGTAGTTGAACGTGTTGCGCATGGTGTAGTTGCCGCCAACTTTGTAGGAGATTTCCTGATTGTTGCCCTGTACTTTTTCACCTTGGAACGTTGCAGCCTGCCCCGTGGCCTGTCCGTTCTCGTAGCGAATCACGGGCGTAACGGTTACGACGGCTTTTTTCTTCATGTATTTCTCGGGGAAACGGCCGTTGATAGTGACGGGCACTTTGCCGCTGATTTCTTCGAGAGGCGAAGGAGTAACGGTAAAATTGTCGGCAGAGAGTTCGCCGAGTTTGCTGCAAGAGCTAAGCACCAAGGTGGAAGCCAGTGCAGTCATCAAGAAAGATTTGCTGTTCATTGTTATATATATAATATTGTATATAGAATTTTATAAGGGGTTAGGAAGCGATAGATAAACCGCAGCCTATTTTCTGCAAAGTTACGCCTTTTTGCTTATAAGATACTTATAAAACCGCACGTTTTTAGGCTTTTTGTGTTTCTCCAAGCTTTTTACACCATTTTCCGCCCAATAAAGCATAGAGGCCGATGATGATAAAAGGAATGCTTAACAGCTGGCCTTGGTTTAAGCCTATGGCAGAAACCATTTCCAGTTCCCATTGTTCCTGCACGTCTTTCAGGAACTCGATGAAAAAGCGGAAAGTAAAGATGCTTGTGAGGCAGAAACCGAAGAAGAAGCCCGTGCCCATGCGCTTCGGGTAGCGGCGGAAGAGCCAAAGCCCAATCCAAAGGAACACAAAATAAGCGATTGCCTCGTACAGCTGTGCCGGATGACGGGGCAATTGCTCATGGTTTTGCAAAAACACGAAACCGTAGTCGCTACCCGTAAACTTGCCCACGATTTCCGAGTTCATGAGGTTGCCTATCCTTATGGCACAGGCCGTTACGGGCACCACCAGTCCCATCGTGTCCACAACGCGCATGATATTGACACCCGTGCGCCGCACATACAGCCACAGGGCGATGATGATGCCTATGGTGCCGCCGTGGGAGGCAAGGCCGGCGTAGCCGGTGAAGTGCCAGCCGCCCGCAGCGTCCTGCCTGATGGGGAGGAACATCTCAATGGGGTGAGAGAGAAAGTAGCCCGGCTCGTAAAACAGGCAGTGGCCAAGGCGCGCACCCAGAAGCGTGCCCACAAACACATAGAAAAAGAGGGGTTCAAACTTTTCCTGCGGTATATTCTGCTTTTTATAAAGCCATTGTGCCAGGAGATATGCCAAAGCCAAACCGATGCACCAACACACGGCATACCAGCGGAAAGTCAGCGGCCCTAAGGTAAGAGCCACCTCATCGGGATTCCAAAAAATCATGAGCCTTTTGTTTTATTGTAAACAAGTAGACAAGTTGACGAGTAAGCAAGTAGGCGAGTAAATGAATAAGAAAGACTTAAACATTAAAGCGGAAGTGCATGATGTCGCCGTCCTGCACCACATATTCCTTGCCTTCCACGTGCAACAATCCGGCATCGCGCACGGCGGCTTCCGAACCATATTTAATATAGTCATCATATTTGATGACCTCGGCGCGGATAAAGCCCTTTTCAAAATCCGTATGGATCACACCGGCACACTGCGGTGCTTTCCAGCCCTTGCGGTAGGTCCACGCCTTCACCTCCATTTCGCCGGCGGTGATGAAGGTTTCGAGTTCGAGCATCTTGTAGGCAGCCTTGATGAGGCGGTTGCAGCCGCTTTCTTCCAAACCTACGTCTTCGAGAAACATTTGCCGCTCCTCATAGCTTTCGAGTTCGGCGATGTCGGCTTCGGTCTGGGCAGCCAGCACGAGCACCTCGGCGTTTTCCTCTGCCACGGCATTTTTCACGGCCTCGACATACTTGTTGCCCGCCTTGGCGGAAGCCTCGTCCACATTGCACACATAGAGCACCGGCTTCGAGGTGAGCAGAAACAGTCCGCGTGCGGCTTTCTCCTCGTCTTTGCTTTCAAATTGCACGGTGCGGGCCGACTTACCTTGCAGCAGGGCTTCGCGGTAGGCGCACAGCACGTCGTATTCCAGCTTTGCGTTCTTGTCGCCGCCCACTTGGGCTATTTTCTCCACCTTGCGCAGGCGGTTGTCGATGGTTTCGAGGTCTTTCAGTTGAAGTTCCGTGTCAATGATTTCCTTGTCGCGCACGGGATCCACGCTGCCGTCCACATGCACCACATTGTCGTCGTCGAAGCAGCGCAGCACATGGATAATGGCGTCCGTTTCGCGGATATTTCCGAGGAATTGGTTGCCGAGGCCTTCGCCCTTCGATGCGCCTTTCACGAGACCTGCAATGTCTACGATTTCCACGGTGGTCGGCACGATGCGCCCCGGGTGTACCAGTTCGGCGAGTTTCGTGAGCCGTTCGTCGGGCACGGTAATCACGCCCACGTTGGGTTCAATGGTGCAAAAAGGGAAGTTGGCCGATTGTGCCTTAGCGTTGCTCAGGCAGTTGAACAAGGTGGACTTGCCCACGTTGGGCAGTCCCACGATGCCGCATTGTAAACTCATTTTATCTAATGTTTTATGTTTCAGCCTGCAAAATTAGTGCAAGGCGAGCGAAGAGCAAAGAAAAAAGCGGAAAATGAAAGCCGCAGGCTTTTATTTGAGGCTATTTCTTTGCTTTTCCGAGCCGCAGCCTAATTTCTATAAAATTAGTGCAAGGCGAACGAAGAGCAAAACGCAAAAAGACTTTTTTGCAGATTTGCTCTTCCGAGCCTCAGCCTGATTTCTCCAAAATTAGTGCAAGGCCTCAAGGAACTATTCAAAATCATCTGCGCAGACACGCAGTGCTGGTACGGAGAAAAATTTTGCGGTCATAAAAGCAAAATTTCGCCAGATGCTAAGACAATTTTTCCCGTCCTATAAGAAAAAATTTGTTACAAAGTTTCTAATACATATTACAAAGTTTGTAACACATGTTAGAAAGTTTGTAATATGCGTTACAAAGTTTGTAACAAAAATTTCCTTATAGGATGATAAAAAACATCTGCCCATTCCGTAAAAAATATCTGCGCAAAGCCGAAAATCTTTCAAGGAGATACTGCGAAATAGGTTCGGGGAAATGCTCGGGCTTTGCTGGACTGTCGCCGTTTACTTATGCATAAAATGCCAAAAACACTAAAAAAGGGAAGTTTTTGTAGACTATCATACGAAAAAAGCGGGGTTTTCTTGTCACATTGTTTTTTTTGAGTACCTTTGCGCTCAATAATAATACATGTAAAAGCATCTCTCAAATCATGGAAAATATTGACGCATTGGATTTGAAAATCCTCGGCATCATTTCGGTCAACGCCCGCATTCCGTTTAAGGACGTGGCAGCCGTGTGCGGCGTGTCCCGCGCCGCCATCCACCAGCGCGTGCAGCGCCTCATCGAGGCCGGCGTGATTACCGGCTCGGGCTATACGGTTTGCCCCAAGAGCATCGGCTACAGCACCTGCACCTACGTGGGCATCAAGCTCGAAAGAGGGTCGATGTACAAGCGCGTGGCAGCAGAACTGGACAAGATTCCCGAAATCGTGGAGTGCCACTTCACAACCGGCCCTTACACGATGCTCGTAAAGCTCTATTCGCGCGACAACGAGCACCTCATGGACCTGCTCAACAACCGCATTCAGGAAATATCGGGCGTAATCTCCACCGAGACGCTCATCTCGCTCGAGCAAAGCATCAGCAGGAGCGTGCCCGTGATGCAAAATGAAAAATAAAACATTTGTGTAACAACCAAGTCGGACGAGTGGAGGCAGCGATGCCTCTGCTCGTTTGCTCGTTTTTGAAAAATGAATGTTTTCGGTAAGCCAAATGAGCAGAGTTCAAGCTCGCTTGAATACTCTGCCATGGCGAGAAAACATCTATAGAATATGAACATTGAAGGCCCGCTCATCGGGTTGGCAACGTTCCTGATTATCGGAGTGTTCCACCCCATCGTCATTAAGACGGAATATTATTTCGGCACGCGTCCCTGGTGGATTTTCCTGCTCCTCGGACTGGGCTGCATCGCCGGTGCGCTGTTTGTGGAAAGCACTTTGACGAGTGCCTTGCTCGGCGTTACCGGCTTCTCGTCGCTTTGGACCATCCTCGAACTCTTCGAGCAGAAGGAGCGCGTGAGGAAAGGGTGGTTCCCGAAACGGGAGAAGAAGAAGTAAAAAAGAAAATTCAAAATAATGACCGCACCATTCGACGGCGCAGACTATCGCCGCGCCACAGACCATTTCCCAAATTTTGAAGCACGCCCGCTCATTGGCATTGCCGGCAACTTTGGCGACAAGGGCTGCGAGCTTGCCGAGGGCTACTACGAGAGCATCGTGGCGGCAGGCGGCGTGCCCGTGGTGCTACCGCCTACCATGACGCAACCCGAGCAGGCCATCAGCCTGCTCGAACGCCTCGATGGCATCTTGCTCTCGGGCGGCGCAGACCTTAACCCGCTCTACGTGGGCGAAGAGCCCGTGCCCGGCTTGGGCGGCATCAACGCCCGCCGCGACCGCTTCGAAATGTTTCTCATACGCCTTGCCCGCGACCGGCAGATACCCATGCTCGGCATTTGCCGGGGCATTCAGATGCTCGCCGCCGCGCTCGGCGGAAAGATGATCCAAGACTTGTCGTCCGCAAACATCGCACCGCTCATCAAGCATTCGCAGCAGGCAGAGCGCGGCGTGCCCACACACACCGTGCAGGCTAAGGAAGGCTCGCTGGTGCGCCGGCTCTTGGGCGAAGAGTTTGCCGTCAATTCTTTCCACCATCAGGCGGTGGCCGACGCCGGTCCTTGCCTCACGGCAACGGCTTGGGCGAAGGACGGCGTGGTTGAGGCCGTGGAAAACGAAACGGGCAGCATCGTGGGCGTGCAGTGGCATCCGGAATGTTTCCTCGCCGCCGGCGATGAAAGCATGATGCCCCTCTTCCGCCACCTCACAGCGCAGGCGGAGGCGTTCCGCAAGGCAAAAGCCTTCCACCAAAGCAGCCTGACGCTCGACTCGCACTGCGACACGCCGATGTTCTTCGACAAAGGCGTGCGCCTCGACCGCCGCGACCCGCAACTGCTGGTGGATTTTCATAAGATGACGGAAGGCCGCCTCGATGCCAGCATCATGGTGGCGTATATCCCGCAAGGCCCGCTCACGGACGAGGGGCGCGCCGACGCCACGCGCATGGCGGAACGGCTGCTCGGCGAACTCGAGGAGCGCGTGGGGCGCACAGGGGGCGTGGCTTTGGCACGCACGCCCTACGAACTGGCGGCCAACAAGCGGCGCGGCATTAAGTCGATTATGCGTGGTATAGAAAACGGCTACGCCATAGGGCGCGACCTCAGTCTCATAGAGCATTTCCGCAAAATGGGCATCGTCTACATGACGCTCTGCCACAACGGCGACAACGACCTCTGCGACTCCGCACGCCGCTCGCAGCAGACGCACGGCGGACTGAGCGACTTTGGGCGCAAGGCGGTGCGCGAGATGAACCGCACGGGCATGATGGTCGACCTCTCGCACGCCGCAGAAACGTCGTTCTACGATGCGCTGCGCGAGAGCCGCGTGCCCATCGTATGCTCCCACTCCTCGTGCCGCGCCCTGTGCAATCACCCGCGCAATCTCACGGACGACCAGTTGCGTGCCCTGGCAGAAAAGGGCGGCGTGGCGCAAATCACGTTCTACAACGGCTTTCTTGTTGAGGGCGATGCCGTGGCAAGCATCGACGACGCGGTACGGCATATCCTCCATGCCGTGAGTGTGGCAGGCATCGACCACGTGGGAATCGGCACAGACTTCGACGGCGACGGCGGCGTGCGCAGCCTGGACTCGGCATCGAGTCTGATAAAACTCACCGAGGCGCTCCAAGCAGAAGGCATCGACCACGAAGATCTCGAAAAGATATGGGGCGGAAACTTCCTTCGCGTGATGCGACAGGCACAAGCGGCAGCCGAAGAATAAAGCCACTATCTACATAATAGGCTCTATAATCTTTATAAATAATCTATCCCTTTATCAATCTCATGTCACTGAATAACTTTCTCCCCGCTTGCGCCCTCATGGCGGCAAGCCTCTTCATAAGCAGCTGCAAAAACGCGGGCAGCTCGCAAGCCACGGCGACCGACCCCATCGACTCGGCGCGCATCACCAGCGTGCGCTTCATGGCCGACTCGGCCTTTGCCTCCATCAAGGCACAATGCGACTTCGGGCCGCGCGTTCCCAACTCGGAAGCCCATCGCCGCTGCGGCGACTACATCGCGGCAAGGTTTAAGGCCCTGGGGCTGGAGGTCACGGAACAACAAGCCAACCTTACGGCATGGGACGGCAACGTGCTCCAGACGCGCAACATTATCGCCGCCTATCGTCCCGACCTGACCGACCGCATCATCATCTGCACGCACTGGGAAAGCCGTCCGTGGGCCGATGCCGACCCCGACAGCACGCGCCACCGCGAACCCGTGATGGCTGCCAACGACGGCGCGAGCGGTGTGGGCGTGATGCTTGAAGTGGCACGCCTTTTAGAGCAGCTCAATCCGCGCGTGGGCATTGACTTCATTTGCTTCGATTCCGAAGACTACGGTGCGCCTTATTGGGAAGAAGGACCCGACGACGGCACGGACTGGTGCATGGGTTCGCGCTATTGGGCCAGCCACCCGCACCGCGAGGGCTACGCCGCACGCTATGGCATCTTGCTCGACATGGTGGGCGGCAAGGACGCCCGCTTCTGCTACGAAGGCGTTTCGCTGCGCTATGCCCGCGACATCGTGCTGCGCACCTGGGAAGCCGCCGCACTGGCAGGCGCAGACAAATATTTCTTGCAGCAGGAAGGCGGTTGGGCGCAGGACGACCATGTGCCGATGAACGAGATTGCCGGCATTCCCACCATTGACATCATTCCCTTTGTAGACGGGGCGCACAGCTTCGGCGCAACGTGGCACACCGTGCACGACACGCCCGAAAACATTTCCACCGAAACGCTCCAGGCCGTGGGGCAAACATTAGTGCAACTTATTTCTGAAGAAAATAACGAATAAGAATAATATGACCATCAACGAAATACAAGACGAGATTATCGAGGAGTTCGCAGAGTTCGACGACTGGATGGATAAGTACCAGCTGCTCATCACTATGGGCGAGGAGCAAGAACCGCTGCCCGCCGCACTCAAAACGGAGCAGAACCTGATAGACGGTTGCCAGAGCCGCGTGTGGCTCGTGTGCGACGAACGCGAAGGAAAGTTGCAATTCCGCGCCGAGAGCGACGCGCTGATTGTGAAAGGCATCGTGTCGCTGCTTATCCGCGTAGTTACGGATCATACGCCGCAGGAAATCCTCGATGCCGACCTTTACTTCATTCCCCAAATCGGTTTGACAGAACACCTCAGCCCCACGCGCAGCAACGGCCTGCTGGCTATGGTGAAGCAAATCAGGATGTACGCCCTCGCATTTTCCCAATTAAGAAAGTAGGGGCGTTTTGCAAAACGCCCGCCGTGTGCGCCGAATGGCGTAATCAAGTAAGCAATCTATCTCGTCTACTTGTTTACTTGTCTACTCGTAACTAATAACAAACGATAAGGGAAAATGAAATTTATCCATACAGCCGACTGGCATCTCGGCAACAAGTTCCACGGGCATGAGCGCACCGAGGAGCATCGGCATTTCCTGGACTGGCTGCTCGGCGTGCTTTGCCAGCAGCAGCCCGATGCCCTGCTCATTGCGGGTGACATTTTCGACACCGCTAATCCCCCGGCTGCGGCCGAGCAGATGCTTTACGACTTTTTCGCTGAAGCCACGCGCCGCCTGCCCGGCCTGCAAATAGTGGCCATTGCAGGCAACCACGATTCCGCGCCGCGCCTCGAAGCTCCCGCCGCCCTGTTCAAACCACACAATATATATATAAGGGGCACGGTGCCGCGCACAGAGCACGACCAGCCCGACTTCGGACATTTTCTTCTGCCCCTTTCCACGCGCCACAATTCCGAAGCCGTGTGCGTGTGCTACGCGCTGCCCTTCTTGCGCTCGTGCGACTACCCCGCCGGTATGTCGGCAGCCGAGGGACTTTCCCTTTATTTCTCCAACATCCGCAAGCACCACCGCAAAAGCGATTTTGCCGGCCTTCCTGCCATTGCGCTGGCTCATTTCTACGCCACGGGGGCAGAGATTTGCGCCGAGGAGCATTCCGAACGCCTCGTCGTGGGCGGTCAGGACTGCGTGCCGGCCGACGTTTTGGGCAAAGGCATCGCCTACGCCGCCTTGGGGCATATCCACAAGGCGCAGTCCGTGGGCGAGGGCGCGGCGTACTATGCCGGCAGCCCCATTCCCCTTTCTTTTTCTGAAAAATATTATCGCCGGGGCGTGAACCTCGTGGAGATTTCCGCTGAAGGCGAAACGACCGTCACGTGCCTCGACTACACGCCCTTGCGTCAGGTGGTAACGATTCCTGCCAAGGGGCGTGCCGCCACGGTGTCGGAGGTGCTCGATGCCATCGCCGCCCTGCCCGATCGGCAAAACGGCAACGACGCTGCGGCATGGCCTTATCTGGAAATTAAGGTTGAGGAACGGCAGCCCGAACCGACCATCATGCACACCATCACCGAGGCGTTGCAAAGCAAGGCGGCGCACTTCTGCCGTATGCTGCGCCTGCAGCCCGAAAGCAACGTTGCCGCCGAAACCGAAAGCGAGGCCGCCCTCAGGGAAACGCTCGCCGACATCAAGCCCGAAGAGATGCTGCGCCGCACCTTTGCCAATCTTTACAAAAGCGACCTGCCCGATGCCCTGCTCGAGAGATTTCGCAAGGCGGAGGCAGAGGCACAGAAAACGCTTTGACTATTCTGAAAGATGAATATTGAAAAAATCATCATAGAAAACCTCGCCTCTATTTCCGGCGAGCAAACCATAGATTTCACTGCCGAGCCGCTGCGCTCCGCCGGCCTTTTTGCCATTACGGGCGACACGGGAGCGGGCAAAAGCACCATACTCGATGCCATCTGCCTCGCGCTCTACAACCGCGCCCCGCGTTTCGACGATGCCGAACGGATAAGGAAGGACGAACTCGAAACGAGCGACGACAAAGGGCAATCTATCCAGGCAGGCGATGTGCGCGGCATACTGCGGCGCGGACAGAAGCACGGCAGTGCCACCCTCATTTTCGCCACGCCCGACGGCGCGCGCTATGAGGCTCGCTGGTCGGTGCGCCTGAAACGCACGGGCACCTACGACCGCGTGGAGCGTTCCCTGCGCCGCCTCTCGCCCAAAAAGCAAACGTTCGGCGAGCGTGAGATCGACGATGCCGTGCGCGATGCCGTGGGCTTGGACTACGCGCAGTTCACGCGCACTGTGCTGCTGGCGCAAAACAGTTTTGCCAATTTTCTCAAAGCCCGCCGCGACGACAAGTCGGCCTTGCTCGAAAAACTCACGGGCACCGATATCTACGGCCGCATCTCTAAAAAGGTTTACGAACTCAACGCCGAGGCGCAGGCCGACGTAGAGGCTCTGAAAAATAAGATGGAGGGTATGCTCCACGACCGCCTCGAACCCGAAGAACTTGCCGAACTCGAAGAACGCCAAAGACTTTTGAATACCTTAATCGGGCAAACGGGGACGGCGTTGGAAAAGACTGCGCAGCAGCTGCAATGGTATGCCGACACGGCACTTGCCGAGCAGGAGGTGGCGCAGAAGGAGCAGGAGCGCGACCGCGCCCACAAGGAACTGGCGGCACTGCGCGGCGACGAACTGGAACTCTCGCGCTACGACGAACTCTCGCCCATTCAGCCCCTTTTCCAGGAAATCAGAATGAGGCAGGACGACCTCGCCGCCATGCAGCAGCGCGAGGCGGAAAGCACCCGCAACCTCGCCGCCGCCAAGGAGTCGGCCGATGCCGCCGCCCGCCGTCTCGACACCGCCCGCGAGGCTACCGACGATGCGGAGCAGTTCCTCCGCATCCGCCAGCCGCTCATCAGCAGGGGCAATGCCCTTGCCGGCGAAATAAAAATGGCAGAGGCGCAGCTTGCCGACCTCAGGAAGCAAATGGAAAATAGCCAAGCCCTTGCCGGCGAAAAGCGCCAGCAGCGCGAGGCAAAGGAACAGACCCTCAAAGCGACGGAGCAGGAGAAGAACCTGCGGCAGAGCCACGTTCAGGAACTCGCCGTGCACCGCATGATGTTCGATAAGTTCGACTTGGTGAAAGACAAACTCACCATGCTCCAGGCCGAAACCGCCCGCAACAGCGAGCAGCACGCCAAGCACGCTGCCCTCGCCAGCCGCCAGCAGATGCTCAAAGGCCGCCTCGCAGCCGGCGAAAGCAACTTGCAGGAAAGCCAGGCCAAGATGAACGCCCTGAAAAGCGAACTCCTCATTCACCGGCAGAGCAACCACGGGCACGACAGCACGGAACTGCAGCAGCGCGCCATAGAACTGAAAAACAAGCTCGGCGGACTGCAACGCGCCGAAAAGCTGTGGCGGCACATCGCCGACGGATATGCCGAAATAGAAGAGAAGAACGCGCTCATGCGCCGCATTGCCGCCGCCATACGCAACCAAAAGACTGAACTCGCCGCCGCCGCCCAAGAACTGGCTGCCGAAGAGAGTGCCTACGACCGCATCCGCACCGCCTACACCCTTAGCCAGACAGAAAACATCAAGCGGCTCCGCAAGCAGCTCGTAGAGGGCACGGCCTGTCCCGTGTGCGGCGCGACCCATCACCCTTACCACACCGAGACGGAGCGCGAACTGGGCGACCTGCTTTCCAGCCTCGAGCAGGAATACAACGCCCTCTCCGCCTCGCTGGCCGCCAAGCGCGGGCAGGTGGAAGAACTGCGCGGACGGCTCCTCTCGGAAGAGGTGCGCCTGCAAGCCGAGCAAGGATTTTTCAAGGAAAGGCAGAAACGCCTCGAGGCCGACCTGGAAGAATGGCATGCCTACGCCGCCATCGACCAGACCTTTGCCGATGCCTCGCAAACTGTGAACCACGAGGCACGCCTCACCACCATACGCCTCCTGGCAGAAGGCGCGGGACGCGAACTAAAAGAAGCCGAGAAAGACTTGGAGGCCTACAACTTCCACCAAAGCCACATCAACAGCCTCAACGAGCAAATAGCCGCGCTCGAGGCGCAAATGGCCGACAGCCGCCAGCAAATCGACAGCTGCCGCACGGAACTGAAAATCGCCGCCGCTGCCGCCGACGACCTTCAGGCGGCCATCTTCCTCTCCGACCGCTCCTGCGCCACGCTCTACGCCGACCTCGGCGACATGGTGACGCTCTCGGGCTGGTTTGCCGACTGGAAGAAGAGCCCCGACAATTTCCGCCTGCGCCTCTCTGCCCTCCACGGCGACTGGACCGACACCTGTGCCGCCCTCGAAGATGCCGCCCGCCGCGAGGCTGCCCTGCGCGACGAACTCAAGAATGCCCGCGAGAACGAGGCGGAAGCCCAGAAGCGGTGCGCCGACTGCCGCGAGCGCATCGGTGCGGCCTCCGAGCAGCTGCATGCCAAGCAGAGCGAGATGTTCCGCCTTTTTGGCGAGGCCACGCCTGAGAGCGAACTCGCAGCCCTCAATGCCCGCGTCGAGGAAGCACGCGCCGCAGAAGCCGCCGCCCGTAAGCAAAGCGAGGAAGCCCTAATGGGGCTGCAGGCTGCCGAGGCACGCCTGCGGGGACTTGCCGAAGAGCGCGACAAATGCCAGCAGACGCACCGCGAAAAGTCGCAGGCCCTCGACCTCTGGATAGCGCGGTTCAACACGGAGCACCCGCCCGTCACTTCCGACGAACTCGCCCGCCTCTTCACCGCCGAGACCGACCGCAAAGCCCTGCGCGAGCGCATCGCCGGTTGCCGAGGCCGCCTTGCCCTTGCCGGCCACCGCCTCGAAGAAGCCCGCGCCCGCCTCCTCGCCCTGCAAGCCGAGCCGTGGAAGCCGCGCGAAGACCAGCCCGACGAAAGCCGCGAGGCGCTCGCCGCCGCCAAGGGCGAAATGGAAGCCAAATTGGAAAGTTGCCGCGAGGAAAGCACCCTCATCCGCTCGCGCCTCCTCTCCCACCGCAACTGCGAGCAGCGTGCCGCCACCCTTTCCGCCGCCCTCGCTGAGGCGGAGGACAACGCCGCGCACTGGGCACGCCTCAACCAACTCATCGGCAGCAGCGACGGCAAGCGTTTCCGCGAAACGGCGCAGGCTTACACCTTCCGCTTCCTCGTGGCGCAGGCCAACCATCACCTCTCCGCCCTCTGCCCGCGCTATTCGCTGCAAACGCTCGGGGGCAGCCTCACGCCCATAGTCGTGGACCACTATATGTTCGATCGCCCGCGCTACGTGCACTCCCTTTCGGGCGGCGAGACCTTCGTGGTGAGCCTTGCCCTCGCCCTTGCCCTCGCCTCCCTTTCGTCGGGTAACCTGCGCATCGGCAGCCTCTTCATCGACGAGGGCTTCGGCAATCTCGACCGCGACTCACTCGACACCGTGATGGAAGCCCTTGCCAATCTCGAGCATTCCGAAGGCCGCAAGGTCGGCGTTATCAGCCACACCGAACAGATACGCGCTCAAATCACGCCACAAATCCGCCTCGTGCCGAAAGCCGCCGACGGCGCATCGGTCATCAAGGTAGAGTAGGGGCGTTCTGCAGAACGCCCGCCCCGCCCGTTTTGCGCGCAATATTTAAATAGTTCGCCCCCGACAAAAGATTGCCTACCCCGCGATGGCGTAGGCAATCTTTTTTTTGTGTCTGCCCCGTGCATAGTCGTCTTATAGCCTTGCATTAGATTTTTGCGTAAATACGCATTTTTCTAATGCAAAAGCAGCTGTTTTGCCCCCTTTTACAATAGATTTTTGCGTATTTACGCAGAAATCTAATGCAAAGCCTTATTGCCATATACGTGCCACGGTAGATTTGCTGCCGTGGCCGTTTGCGCTTTCTCCTTGATATTTTTTATTTTCAAGGAATTATTTTCCCCTTTCTCCTTGATATTTTTTTCTTTCCTATAAGATAGTTTTTGTTACAAACTTTGTAACACGTATTACAAACTTTGTAACACGTATTACAAACTTTGTAACATGTGTTAGAAACTTTGTAACAAGCGTTACAAACTTTGTAACAAACTTTTTCTGCGCAGATAGTGAAAAATATCAGGCAGAAAGGAAGATTTTGCTCGGAGATAATGAAAAATATCTTAGGTGAGCCTGACGTTTTCTCACGTGATGGCGTTTGCCGCCTGCGCGGGAAGTAAATCGCGCGTTGTTGGCTTTGCGCCCGCGATGAAGGGTTGTGAAGGGTTGAATGACGGGTTTGAAGCGCAAACCGTTCATTCGCAAACGCCTAACGTACAGACGAATAACTATCAAGATGAAGGGTTGAAAGGTTTTTAGGGAGAAAAAATGCGTAACGCGCACGCGCGCGAAGCGGACGGTTTTTGTCTTGACTGTTTGGGGCGGACGTTCTGCATAACGCATCTACTACTCATTTATATTATACATAAATAACAAAACTTGGGGGGCAAAAATTTTTAGTGCAAAAAGTTTTTCGTAATTTTGCCTCGCATATAAGATAATGCGGCACGCCGCAAATCTCTTACCGCAACAAACAACCTCTAACTTATATATTTTTATGGCAACATTAGATCTTAGCAAGTACGGTATTACCGGTGCAACCGAAGTGCTGCACAACCCTTCCTACGAAGTGCTTTTTGAAGAAGAAACGAAAGCAGGCCTGGAAGGCTTCGACAAAGGTCAGGAAACAGAGCTCGGCGCAGTCAACGTGATGACCGGCGTTTACACCGGCCGCTCGCCCAAAGACAAGTTCTTTGTGATGGACAGCGTGAGCAAAGACACCGTTTGGTGGACTTCTGAAGAATACAAGAACGACAACAAGCCCGTGAGCGAAGCCACTTGGGCAGAGCTCAAGAAGCTCGCCACCGCCGAACTCTCCAACAAGAAGCTCTACGTGGTGGATGCCTTCTGCGGCGCCAACGAAGCAACCCGCCTCAAAGTGCGCTTCATCATGGAAGTGGCTTGGCAGGCTCATTTCGTGACCAACATGTTTATCCGTCCCACGGTGAAGGAGCTTTCCGATTTCGGAGAACCCGACTTCGTGGTGTTCAACGCCTCTAAGGCAAAGGTTGAAAACTACAAGGAACTCGGTCTCAACTCTGAAACCGCCGTTGTGTTCAACCTCACCTCTAAGGAACAGGTAATCATCAACACGTGGTACGGCGGCGAAATGAAGAAGGGCATGTTCTCCATCATGAACTACCTCAACCCGCTCCGCGGCATCGCCTCCATGCACTGCTCCGCCAACACCAACAAGGAAGGCACGGACTCCGCTATCTTCTTCGGCCTCTCCGGCACGGGCAAGACCACACTTTCTACCGACCCGAAGCGTCTGCTCATCGGCGACGACGAGCACGGTTGGGACGACGAAGGCGTGTTCAACTACGAAGGCGGCTGCTACGCTAAAGTTATCAACCTCGACAAGGAGAGCGAACCCGATATCTTCAACGCTATCCGCCGCGACGCCCTCTTGGAGAACGTTACGGTGGACGCTAACGGCAAGATCGATTTCGCCGACAAGAGCGTTACCGAGAACACCCGCGTGTCTTACCCCATCGAGCACATCGTAAACCGCGTGGCTCCCGTTTCCAAGGGCCCGCACGCCCATCAGGTGATCTTCCTCTCTGCCGACGCATTCGGCGTGCTGCCTCCCGTGTCTATCCTCAACCCCGAGCAGACGCAGTACTACTTCCTCAGCGGCTTCACCGCTAAGCTCGCCGGCACGGAACGCGGCATCACCGAGCCCACGCCCACCTTCTCTGCCTGCTTCGGCGCAGCCTTCCTCAGCCTGCACCCCACGAAGTATGGCGAAGAGCTCGTTAAGAAGATGGAGAAAGTAGGTGCCAAGGCTTACCTCGTGAACACCGGCTGGAACGGCACGGGCAAGCGCATCTCTATCCGCGACACGCGCGGCATCATCGACGCTATCCTCGACGGCAGCATCGACAAGGCACCCACGAAGACCATTCCTTACTTCGACTTCGTAGTGCCCACGGCACTCCCCGGCGTAGACCCCGCTATCCTCGACCCCCGCGACACTTACGACTGCGCCTGCAAGTGGGAAGAGAAGGCTAAGGACCTCGCCGCCCGCTTCATCAAGAACTTCGCTAAGTTCGAAGGCAACGCCGCTGGTAAGGCACTCGTAGCCGCCGGCCCGAAGCTCTAATAATCGAATATTAGGACTCTATTGATAAAAAGCCTCGCACGCCTCAATCAGGGCAGTGCGGGGCTTTTTTGATAAAAGTAGGGGCGTTCTGCAGAACGCCCGCGTTAATGGTTCGTTTTCAACAGTCGTTTTCTTGCCATGGCAAAGTTCGAGTAAACTCAACTTTGCTCATCTGGCTTAACGAAAACGTTCTTTTTTTACGACAACTTAGACAACTCTTGACAACTTTTTTTCTGTGCTGCCATTTAATATGACGACAACAGGGACAACTCTTGACAACTTACAGTTGTCTTCCAGCGCTGCGAGCGGGCGTATAAAATACGCCCCGTTGTCTATGTTGTCGTCATATTAAGCGCAAATTGTCAAGTCCCCATTTCTTTTCTGATTTTCATTTAATGATTTTAACTTTGCAAACGAGCGCAGAATCAAGCTTGGGCGGGCGTTCTGAAGAACGCCCCTACTGCCAAGCCGCAGCCTATCTTAATAAAACGCCACTACTCTTTTATGACCGACCAAGAAATAGTATCGTCCCTAATAGCCCGCGAGGCGAGCGTGACGGAGCAGTTCTTTTTTAAGGATTGCCGCCCGTTGCTTATGAGCGTCATCAGGCGGGTTTTTGAGGGGCAGGTTGTGGAATATGATGAAATCATCAACGAAATATACATCCTTCTCATGAAGGACGATGCCAAGAAATTGCGGCAGTTTCAGTATCAAAGCACGCTGTATCAATGGCTGAAAACCATGGCAATCAGGCATTGCCTGCTGTTGAAACAGCAAGGCATTGTGATAGACCCCGAGGGTAAAGAGCCTCATAATAATAGCAATACCGAAAGCCAAACTGCTGAAAGTTCTCAAGCAAAGATGGATTTGGACGCTCTGCTGAGCCAAATGAAAAATCAGCGGTACGCCCTCGTCCTTCAGCTATTGATGGTAGAAGAACGCGAGCCCGAGGAAGTGGCCCGCCGCTTGTCGGTCACGGTGGACAATCTGTATAACATCAAGTGCAGGGCTATCAAGGCACTCTGTAAGGTGGCACGCAAAGATACGTGGCATTATGCACGAAAGCGGTAAGGAAAGTAAACGAGCAAAAATTGACAATATGATAATATCAGACGAACTCATGGCGGCCTTTCTGGATGGCAACACGTCAGCCGAAGACACGATGTCGGTGCTGCACGCTGCCCGAAACGATGAGGAACTACAAGAAATTATCCGCATTTCTGATGAGGTGGATAAGGATTTGGCAAACAGCATAGACGCGCCCGAGGTTATCCCTATGGCGGCCATGGCGGCGCAGCAAAAGGAGAATTATCTTTGCGACATCGAATGCGAAGAGTTCGTGTTGCATCAGCTGGGCATCGAAGCCACCCACAAATCATTGCTCGACGAGGCTTATAGGAATTGCTGGCTGAAAGAAAAAGGTGTGCCCCTCTATAATATCGGAAGGCTTTTGGAGAAAAACAATCTATCGGTGAGCCGACGCTACGCCTCGACGATAGATGACATCGAAAGGCTTCTGGAAAAGGGCAACCAACTGATAGCGGTGGTGGACAACGACTGGCTTGACGGACTGCCGACAGACAGCGAAAACCAAACGCCCAACCATGCCGTTGCAATTAGTTCCCTTTCGGCGGCGGCAAACGAGATAACGCTGTTTAACCCTTATACAGAAGAGGATTTGACCGTATATGGTATCCCGGCGTTTGTAAAAGCCTGGGAGCGCTCCAACAATTATCTGGTTGTCATCAACACTACGGATAAATTCATTTATGAACCTTATCCTATCGGGCTTGACGACGTGGTTCTCTCTGCCGATTTAGTAGAACTGCAAGAGGCTATTGCCGAGAACGCCCATGAAATTTGGGCAAAGAACCGCACCGAACAAGGCTGGACCTACGGGCCGCAGCGCAACGACGCAAAGAAAGAAACGCCCGACATGGTGCCCTATTGCAACTTGCCGGAAAGCGAAAAACTCTACGACCGCGAAATGGCTATGCAGACGCTGAAACTGGTGAAGAAATTGGGGTTTGATCTTGTAAAACGAAACGACTATGGAAAAGGCTCTTGATTTTTTTAAAAATATATTCGGCAATTTCGGGCAGATTCTCAGCGATAAGAATTTATCCAAGGAGAACGTATCTATTGTTTGGAACTTCTTGGATGTGTTGTGGGCCATCCTTTTATTCATCATCCTGTTTGTTGTCGGTATTTTTCTCATCACGCAACTGAAAAAGATAACTTTCAAAGTAAAGTCGTCTGTCGGGTTCTTCATTTTCCTCGCAGGTTGCTGGATCTATTTTATTGGCTTTAATTACGGCGGTTGCGAGCATAATATTTGGGCGCTTACGCTGCGCTCCTGCATGTCGTCGCTGGAGATGTTTATCTCTAAGTCCGACCTGATCGGCGTGAACCCGGCATGTAGGGCAAACCACCTTTACATGACGCTCTTCAGCACGATACATGCCTTGGCCATCGCCTTTTCGGGATATGTTGCCATTAGCTATTTTGGCGTTCGCTTTTCTTCAAAACTGAACATGCTTATCAACTATAAGCTGTTAAGGAAGGAGATAAAAGAGCTGAATGTCTTTATCGGCTACAACGAGTTGTCTTATACTTTGGCTGGGGACTGGCATAAAAAGTCGACTGCCAAAGAACTTTTCACGCTCTTCGTCAACAATAACAGGCAAGAAAGTATCGACTCGGGCAGAATTAGTTTCGGCAGAATATTAGAGACGTTTTCTTCTGAGTTAAAGCGCGAAATCGTCAACAAGATGCGCGAAATCCATGCTTCAATGATATTCGGCCTCATAGACCTGTCGGACTCCAACAATGCTAAGAAATTCAGAGACATTGGCATCGAAAAAGTAGACATGCTCTATGAAAGAGCCAAGAAGGTGAATGTCTTTGTGCTTTCGGAGAATATAAATGAGAACGTGAATATCGCAGTGGCGATTTGTAAAATCTTGGAAGGCAAGGACAAGACACACTATTCAAAGGGCGTGGTCAGACGGACGATTTGTAAAATCTTCCAAGGCAGGGATAAGGATCATGAAAAGAAGGAAAAGAAGGAAAAGAAGGAAATCAAGGTGTATTGCCAGGCACGCAGAGAAGCCATGAACAATATTTACGAGTCGGTTTTCCCCGCCGACGGTGACACAAATCTGCTGCAAATCGTGGACAATGCCTATCTGTCTATCAACTACATCAAGAATAAGGTGGGAAGTGACGAGAAGAAAGAAATTTCATTCTGCCAGGACGTGAAAACGCCTAAATATAAACACCACCCGATAAACTACGTCGATATCGACCATGAGAAGCACGTGGCAAAAACGCCCTTCTCTTGCATGGTCATCGGCTTTGGCGACACGGGCAAGGAAGCCTTCAAGTTCCTGTATGAAATGGGACAGTTGCCCACTCACGAAACGCCCCACGGCTGGGCTTCCGGTTTCAGAGGCTATATTGTAGACAAAGAAATAGAGACTGTACGAACGCTTTTCTATCTGGAATGTCCCGCCCTGAAAACCTGCGCCGGTAGCCTTGGCGATCTGGGCAGCATCGAGTTTATGGAAGAAAACCCTTTCCATACCGGCTTTTGGGACAAAATGGAACAACTCATCGAAGAACTCAATTTCATTGTCATTGCCCTTGGCAACGACGACCAAAACATGCGCCTCGCCGTCCTGCTGGCCCACCTTGCAGGCAAAAAAGGAAGGACGGAGCATTTCGACATCTTCGTACGCTCGTATGAAAAGAAAAACGAATTGAAACTTGAGGAAGTTGCAAGGCTTTATCCCCACATCCATGTCTTCGGCAAAACCTCAAAACTGTACAGGAAGGACATGTTTGAAGACAAGATGCAGAAAGAGGCAAAGAAGTTTGACGCTGCATACTATGCAATGTACCAACTCATGCAACCCAAAGACGAGCAGGAAAAAGCGAAGGATCAAAAAGGAAAGAAAAAGGAGTCTACAAAGCTCGAGATATTATACAACAAAATCAGAAGCAACTCCCAAAATCTCGCCAATGCCTATCATCGCTATACGAAGCTCATGCTGCTTTCTGAAATAAATGAAGATGGCAACTATGTTCTACCTGAAGGTTTGAAAACAACATTAAATGAGTGCAAGGAGAGGCAGCATAAGGATTTCTACAACCAGGGTTGGGAAGAAAAGAGCGAGTACAACGCCGCTGTGGATAAAGTGGCCCAATGCGAGCATCTGCGTTGGTGGGCGGCACACGTCTGCCTCGGATACGTGCCGATGGAAGCCAGCGAATACTTTGCCACCGGCCAATCGCACAACGAGACCACCATGCAACACGCGTGCATGATACCCTGGCAAGAATTATCGAAACTTAACAACAACGAGGGCGAGGACAAATTCAAGGCTTACGACAGATTAGTCGTTGCGGTGACCTGTGATAGAATTGAGGGGAAATAACTCTCTTTTAATATGACAAAATATCCCACTAAAATGAAACATACTCCCTACACACCGCAGCCCATCGATACTAAAGATATTGAACTGCCGAAAGAATTGGACAAGTTAGCCGAGGATATTGCTAAAAACGTACACGAAGTGTGGTCGCTCGGTCGCATGAAAGACGGCTGGACCTATGGCTCTGAGCGAAACGACGCCCAAAAGAAGCACCCCTGCCTGGTGCCCTACGAAGAGTTGAGTGAAACAGAAAAAGCCTACGACCGCAACACGTCGATTGAAACTATAAAACTTATCCTGAAATTGGGTTTCAAGATAACCAAACCGTAAGCGCAAAAAGCATCTTCGCACAGCGAGGGCAGGGTACACACGCAAGTACCCTGCCCTCACTATTTCAAGTTTATGTTATAATAGATGTTTATTCCCAACCGAGTGCGCTGGCGCCAAGCACGGCGGCTTCGCTGCCGTTGAGCGAGGAGATGAGCAGTTTGGTTTTGCCTTGGAAAATGTTGAGTGTATTCTTCTCGAAGGCTTCGCGCAGAGGCTTCATCAGGTAGTCGCCCGCCTTGGTGAGGCCGCCGAAGAAGATGATGGCTTCGGGGGAGTTGAACGTCACGAAGTCGGCGCACGACGTGCCGAGCACCTTGCCCGTGAAGTTGAAGATGTCGAGCGCGATGGGGTCGCCCTGCTCGGCAGCTTTGAACACGTCGTAAGAAGTGATTTTATCGGGGTCGAGCTGACGCAAGGGGCTGTCTTCGGGGCGCTTCGAAAGTATTTCGCGCGCCGTGCGTGCCACGCCCGTGGCAGAGCAATAGGTTTCGAGGCAACCGCTGCGCCCGCAGCCGCAGGGACGGCCGTTCTCTGTATGGTCGATTACGAAGTGGCCCAGTTCGCCGGCGAAGCCGTCGCTGCCGTACACGATATTTCCATCTACCACGATGCCTGAGCCTACGCCCGTGCCGAGCGTAATCATGATGAAGTTCTTCATACCGCGTGCCACGCCGTAGGTCATTTCGCCCATTGCAGCGGCATTGGCATCGTTGGTAACGCGCGTGGGCACGCCGAGCGCATCCTGGAAGAGCTGAGCGATGGGCACGATGCCCTCCCAAGCGAGGTTGGCAGCGTATTCGATTGTACCGTTGTAAAAGTTGCCGTTAGGCGCGCCGATGCCCATGCCTCGGATTTGGCTGATGCCGCCCACGAGGTCGAGCGCGGGCTGCAAAGCTTCCACGCCAGCTTTCACATAGTCGTTGATGTCGGGATAGGCTTTCGTGCTGATGACCACTTGCGCCTTAATCGTGCCTCTCTGGTCTACAATTCCGAACACGGAGTTTGTGCCGCCCATGTCAAGACCGATAACATAGGGTTTTTCGTTTGAGTTATCCATTATTGTTAAAGTATTAGATAGGTTTAGGAATAAAAAGTCTTATGCAAAGATAGTGCAAGGCGAGCGCAAAAAGTCCAAGTTTACTTGGCGTTTATGCCGAGCCGCAGCCTATCTTTTGCAAAGATAGTGCAAGGCGAGCGCAATAAAACTTGTTTAAATTGCCGAGCCGCAGCCTATCTTATGCAAAATTACTGCTTTTTTCATACGTTTTACGTAAGATAAAAGCCTTTTTCTGCGCAGATAAGTCCGATTTGTGTTTTTTTAGGAAAAGCGGCACGGTATTATTCGGGCATTCTCAAAACGCCCTTACAGGACTTCGCCTTTGAGCGTGGCAGAAGATGCGTCCGTGATGCGCACCGTGGCATATTGCCCCGGGCGCAGCGTGCCTCGGTCGAACACCACCACTTTGTTTTGCTCCGTACGGCCGAAGAGTTGTTCGCGCGAGCGTTTCGACGTGCCTTCTATCAGCACTTCATAAGTGTGGCCGATGCAGCGGCGGTTGCTTTCTGCAGAAAGTTCGTTTTGCAGCGCAATGAGTTCTTCGAGGCGGCGCACTTTGACCTCCTCCGGCACGTCGTCGGGGAGATGGCGGGCAGCGTAGGTGCCGGGGCGCTCGGAATATTTGAACATGAAAGCGGAGTCGTAGCCGCATTCGCGCATGAGCGAAAGCGAGAGGGCGTGGTCCTCCTCCGTCTCGCTGCAATAGCCGGCAAAGATGTCGGTAGAGAGGCCGCAGTCGGGCACGATGCGGCGGATGGCTGCCACGCGCTCCAAATACCATTCGCGCGTGTACTTGCGGTTCATCAGTTTCAAGATGCGGTTGCTACCGCTCTGCACGGGCAGGTGTATGTGGCGGCACACGTTGGGCTCTTCGGCGATGACGCGGAGCGTTTCGTCGCCCATATCCTTCGGGTGGCTGGTGGAGAAGCGGATGCGCATCTCGGGCACGGCGCGCGCCACGAGGCGCAGCAAAGCTGCAAAGTCCACTTCCTCCGTGCCGTTGTGCCGTCCACGGTAACTATTCACGTTCTGCCCGAGCAGGGTGACCTCTTTGTAGCCGCGTGCGGCGAGATCGCGCACTTCGGCGAGAATGCTCTCCACGTCGCGCGAGCGTTCGCGGCCTCGGGTGTAAGGCACGATGCAGTAGTGGCAAAAGTTGTTGCAGCCGCGCATGATGCTTACGAAGCCGGAAATCTGCGGCCCGCAGAGCCTTTGCGGGATAATGTCGCGATAGGTCTCGGTGGTGGAAAGTTCAATGTTGATGGCCTTCTGCCCCAGTTCGGCCTGCGCTGCGAGGTCGGGCAGGGAGAGGTAAGCGTCGGGACCTGCCACGAGGTCAGCGCCGTAGTCCGTAAGCAGTTGTTCCTTCACGCGTTCTGCCATGCACCCCAGCACGCCGATAATGAGTTTACGGCCCTTTCGGCGCAGGGCGTTGAGGGCTTCGAGGCGGTGAATGATTTTCTGCTCGGCGTTATCGCGCACGGAGCAGGTGTTGAGAAACACGGCATTGGCATCTTCGAGGCTGTCAGTCGTTTCATAGCCCGCCATCTTCATCACGGAGGCCACCACCTCGCTATCCGCCACGTTCATCTGGCAGCCGTAAGTTTCGATAAATAATTTCTTCATGTAATTAGTAGACGAGTAAACAAGTAAACGAGGAGATTTTCGTGCAAGCGAGCGCAGAGCCGAACTTGGGCGGGCGTTTTGCAAAACGCCCCTACTGCCGAGCGCAGCCGAAAATCACGAAGTAAACAAGTAAACGAGTAGGGGCAATATCAAAAATCCCCGCTGCGCTTGGCACGGCGGGGATTTGTCTTTTTTTGAAAGAGATTTTTTTACTTACGCAGACCGAGCGCCTTGACGATGTTGCGGTAGCGTTCGATGTCGCGGCTCTTGAGGTAGTTGAGCAAAGCGCGGCGCTTACCTACGAGCTTAACGAGAGAGCGTTCTGTGGTATGATCTTTACGGTTGGCTCTCATGTGGTCCGTCAAATGGGCAATACGGTAAGAAAACAAAGCCACCTGGCTCTCAACGGAACCCGTGTCGGTGTTAGACTGTCCGTACTTGCCAAAGATCTCTTTCTTCTTTTCAGAATCCAAGTACATTGTGTGTGAAAGAATTAAGTTGTTAAAATATTGGTTTTGCTTGATAGCGGGTGCAAATTTACGCCTTTCCCGCTTAACTGCCAAGTTTTTAGTAAGAAAATGCGCAAATGACGCAAAAGCCAAGTCCTCAAAACTTGCAGCGCTCGGTTTCCGTCATTATAATTCGGTGCAAAAGTTGCCTTGCTGCGTAGAAATACGTACATTTGTGGCAGTGTGACATAAGCAACTTATTTTTATTCCAAATATAAACCCATATAAATATGAGTACCGTTGAAAAAATCTTTGCTGAAAAACTCCTGAGAGTCAAAGCCATCAAGTTGCAGCCCGAACAACCCTTCACGTGGGCAAGCGGCTGGAAATCGCCTTTCTATTGCGACAACCGCAAGACGCTCGCTTTTCCCGCGCTGCGCACCTTCGTGAAACTCCAACTGAGCCGTATCGTGGCAGAACTGTATCCCGAAGCCGACGCCATTGCCGGCGTGGCAACGGGCGCAATAGCGCAAGGCGCTCTTGTGGCGGACGAACTCGCCCTGCCGTTTGCCTATGTGCGCTCCAAACCCAAAGACCACGGCATGGCCAACCTTATCGAAGGAGATTTGCAGCCGGGCATGAAGGTGGTGGTGGTAGAAGACCTCATCTCTACGGGCGGCAGTTCGCTCAAAGCCGTTGAGGCTCTGCGTCAGCACGGTTGTGAAGTGCTCGGCATGGTGGCAGCCTATACTTACGGCTTCCCCGTTGCAGAGGAAGCCTTTGCTGCCGCCGGCGTAACGCTGACCACGCTCACCAACTACGAGGCCGTGGTGGAAACCGCGCTGCAAACGGGCTACATCGAGCAGAGCCACGTGCCTATGCTCGCCGCCTGGCGCAAAGACCCGGCAAATTGGATGAAATAAGACCTTAAAATCTAATACTGTGAACACATATCCCAAAATTGGCATACGCCCCACCATCGACGGACGGCAGGGCGGCGTGCGCGAAAGCCTTGAAGAAAAGACCATGGCATTGGCAAAGGCCGTGGCAGACCTTATTTCCTCAAATCTCAGAAACGGCGACGGCTCGCCTGTGGAGTGCGTCATTGCCGACGGCACAATCGGTCGGGTTGCGGAAAGCGCAGCCTGCGCCGAGAAGTTCGAACGCGCCGGCGTGGGTGCCACGATCACGGTGACCTCCTGCTGGTGCTACGGTGCAGAGACCATGGACATGAACCCGCATTGGCCCAAGGCCGTGTGGGGCTTCAACGGCACAGAGCGCCCCGGTGCCGTGTACCTCGCCGCCGTGCTTGCCGCCCACGCCCAGAAAGGTTTGCCGGCATTCGGCATTTACGGGCACAACGTGCAGGACTTGGACGACAACTCCATTCCCACTGACGTGGCAGAGAAGATATTGCGCTTCGCCCGCGCCGCGCAGGCCGTAGCCACGATGCGCGGCAAGTCGTATCTCTCGATGGGCAGCGTCTCGATGGGTATCGCCGGATCTATCGTCAATCCCGACTTCTTCCAGGAATATCTCGGCATGCGCAACGAGAGCATCGACCTCACGGAAATTATCCGCCGCATGACTGAGGGTATCTACGACCCCGAAGAATATGCCCGCGCCTATGCCTGGACGAAGCAGCACTGCATGCCCAACGAAGGCGACGACTTTAAGAACCGCCCAGAAAAGCGCAAGACGCGCGAACAGAAGGACAGCGACTGGGAATTTGTGGTGAAGATGACGCTCATCATGCGCGACCTCATGCTGGGCAATCCGAAACTCAAAGGACTCGGATTCAAGGAGGAGGCACTCGGACACAACGCCATCGCCGCGGGCTTCCAAGGGCAGCGCCAGTGGACGGACTTCTACCCCAACGGCGACTTCCCCGAAGCACTGCTCAACACGTCGTTCGACTGGAACGGTCGCCGCGAGCCGCTCACGCTTGCCACCGAGAACGATGCGCTCAACGGTGTGGCTATGCTTTTCGGCCACCTGCTCACAGGGCGCGCACAGATATTCAGCGACGTGCGCACCTATTGGAGTCCCGAGGCCGTGAAGCGCGTGACGGGACTGGAACTCAAAGGCCGCGCCGCCGGCGGCATTATCCACCTCATCAACTCCGGCGCCACCACGCTCGACGGCACGGGCGCATCGAAGAATGTTGAGGGACAGCCTGTGATGAAGCCGCATTGGGAGATGACGGATGCCGACATCGACGCCTGCTTGAAAGCCACCACGTGGTATCCCGCCGACCGCGACTACTTCCGAGGCGGCGGCTTCTCTTCCAACTTCCTCTCGGAGGGCGGTATGCCTGTTACGATGATGCGCCTCAACTTGGTGAAAGGCCTTGGTCCTGTGTTGCAGTTGGCAGAAGGTTGGACTGTGGAAATCGACCCCGAGATACACAAGCGTCTGAATATGCGCACCGACCCCACGTGGCCCACCACATGGTTTGTGCCGCGCCTCTGCGACCGCCCCGCCTTCCGCGATGTTTATTCCGTGATGAACGCTTGGGGCGCGAACCACGGTGCCATCTCTTACGGTCACATCGGCGAAGACCTCATCACACTGGCTTCCATGCTCCGCATTCCCGTGTGCATGCACAACGTGGAAGAAGACAAACTCTTCCGTCCGGCGGCGTGGAACGCTTTCGGCATGGACAAGGAAGGCGCAGACTATCGTGCCTGCCAAAATTACGGGCCTATATATAAATAATGAGTAAACGAGGTTTTTAGTAAACAAGTAGACAAGTAAACAAGACAGGTTTGTTTTGCAACACAAAATTTCTATGAGTAACTTGTCTCGTCTACTCGTAAACTTGTTTACTTGTCTACTAAAATATAGTACACTAAAAATCAATATTTCATGATTTCCAAATATCATTTTGAAGAATTTGTGCGCCAAGCACGCCGCGTAGGCGATGCCGGGCTTACGATATGCAGCAGCGGCAACCTGTCGTGGCGCGTGGGCGAGGAGGTGCTCGTTTCGGGCACGGGGTCTTGGGTGCCCGAGTTGACGACCGACCGCGTGGCGCGGCTCAATCTTGCTACCGGCGAGACGCTCAACGGCGTGAAGCCCTCGATGGAGAGCGTGTTCCATCTCGGCGTGCTGCGCGAGCGTCACGACTGCGACGTGGTGCTCCACTTCCAGTCGCCCTTTGCCACAGCCATTGCCTGCTCCAACGAAATACCCGAGAACTTCAACGTGACGGCCGAAGTGCCTTGCCACGTGGGGCGCGAAATACCCATTATTCCCTACTTCCGTCCCGGTTCGCCCGAACTGGCGCAGGCCGTTATCGCCGCCCTCAAAGACCACAACTCTGCCCTGATGCTCAAGCACGGGCAAGTGGTGTGCGGCAAGGACTTCGACGAGGTATTCGAGCGTGCCATGTTCTTCGAGATGGCTTGCCGCATTATCAAGCAAAACGGCGGCAGGCACAACGTGCTCACTGACGCGGAGATTGACGACCTCGAAACCTACGTTTTAGGGAAAAAGCAACCTTAACCATGGCAAACCCGGTATATTTAGCAGCCGACTTCGGCGGCGGCAGCGGACGCGTCATTGCCGGGTGGATTGACGGCGGACGCTTAGAGACAAAGGAAATACATCGCTTCCAAAACCGCCAGGTGCGCCTGGGCAAGCACGTGTTTTGGGATCTTCCCGCGCTTTTCCAAGACTTGAAAGACGGTCTGCGCCGCGCAGCCGCCGAAGGCCTGCCCGTCAAGAGCATCGGCATAGACACGTGGGGAGTGGACTTCGGGCTGATCGATAAGCAGGGCAACCTTATGGGTAATCCTGTGTGCTATCGCGACAGCCGCACCAAAGGTATGCCCGAACTGTTTTTCCAAACCTGCACGCCCGAGGAGCATTATGCCGAAAGCGGCATCCAGGTGATGGAAATCAACACGCTGTTCCAACTGATGAGCATGCAGCGCGAAGGTTCGCCGTGGCTTGCCGGAGCAGACACGCTGCTCTTCATGCCCGACCTCTTCGCCTATTACCTCACAGGGCGCAGGGCGCAGGAATATTGCATCGCCTCAACCTCTGAACTGCTCGACGCAAAGCAGCGCACGTGGAACTATCCGCTTTTGGAGCGCTTGGGGCTGGCGCGGCTCTTCCCCGATGCGCCCGTTATGCCGGGTGCGGGGCGCGGACAGTTGCTCGAAGACATAGCCAACGAAACGGGACTTCACGGTGTGCAGGTGGTGAGCGTCGGCTCGCACGACACGGCATCGGCCGTAGCCGCCACGCCGTTGCGCCCAGGCAGCAACGCCGCGTTCCTAAGTTCCGGAACATGGTCGCTGCTTGGCGCGGAGGTGGACGAACCTATCCTCACAGAGGAGGCACGCTGGGGCGGCTTCACCAACGAGGGCGGCGTGGGCGGCCGCATACGTTTCCTGAAAAACATCACGGGGCTATGGATATTGCAACGCCTCATGGCAGAATGGGCGCAGCAGGGCGAACCGCAGCAATACGATCCGCTGCTGGCGGCAGCAGCCGAGGCACAGACGGAAGCCTACATCAATCCCGATGCGCCCGAGTTCATGAACCCCGACAGCATGGAGCGCGCCGTGCGCAGCCACCTCGCTGCAAAGGGCATGGCCGTGCCCGCAACGAAAGCCGGCCTGACGCGCTGCGTACTGCAATCGCTGGCACGCACCTACGCCGAAGCCGTTGGCACCCTCAACAAATGCCTGCCCGCACCCATTGAAGTGCTGCACGTCATTGGCGGCGGCTCTCAAAACGATTTGCTCAACCAACTCACCGCCAACGCCCTCGGCATACCCGTCGTTGCCGGTCCCGTGGAAGCCACGGCAATGGGCAACATACTTGTGCAGGCCATGGCAGACGGCAGGCTCGACAATCTTGAAGCCGTGCGCGATGTGGTGCGCAATAGCGTAGAACTGCGCACGTTTTTACCAATATTTTAGTAAACGAGTAAACAAGTAAACGAGTAAACAAGACAAGTCACTCATATAAATATAATTTGCGAGACATTTCTGTCTCGTTTACTCGTTTACTTGTCTACTCGTCTACTTATATAAGAAACAATAATCATGCAAGAAACACCTCAAACGGGTTATCGCGTCAAAGAATATCGCCAGCCCGTGAAACGCTATTGCCAGACGCTCGAACTGCGTGACAATCCCGATCTCATCAAAGAGTACCGCCGCCGCCACAGCCGCGAGCACGCTTGGCGCGAAATCCTCAATGGCATACGCCAAGTGGGTATCCTCGAAATGGAACTCTACATCCTCGGCACGCGCCTCTTTATGATTGTGGAAACGCCCCTCGACTTCGATTGGGACACGGCAATGGCACGCCTCGCCACACTGCCGCGCCAAGCCGAGTGGGAAGACTATATGGCTGAGTTCCAACTCGTGAAGCAAGGACTTTCGTCGGCAGAGAAATGGCAGCTGATGGAACGTATGTTTTATTTATATGAGTAAACAGATACACAAACCGCATCGCTCATGAAACAGAAACTTGTCGAGAAAAAATATCTCGCCACCTTCATCATCGTCACCACGCTCTTTGCCCTCTGGGGCTTTGCCAACGACATCACCAACCCGATGGTGGCGGCGTTCCAAACCGTCATGGAACTTTCAGCCGCCAAGGCCTCGATGATACAGTTTGCCTTCTACGGCGGCTACGCCACAATGGCCATTCCCGCCGCCCTCTTCATCAGGCGTTACAGCTACAAGAGCGGCATTCTGCTGGGACTGGGACTTTACGCCACAGGGGCGTTTCTCTTTATTCCTGCTGCCGAGTTTCAGAACTTCACGTTCTTCTGCTTCTCGCTCTATATCCTCACCTTCGGCCTGGCTTTCCTCGAAACGACGGCCAACCCCTTTATCCTTTCGCTCGGCAGCAAGGAAACCTCCACGCGCCGCCTCAACCTCGCGCAGGCCTTCAACCCCGTAGGCTCGCTTTCGGGTATGGCTGTCGCCTCGCTCATCGTGCTCCCCGCGCTGTGGTCAGACCGCCGCAACGCTGCGGGTGAAATCATCTTCGGCACGCTCTCCGAAAGCGAAAAGGCTGGCATTCGCCTGCACGACCTCGCCGTAATCCGCGACCCTTACGTGGCACTCGGCATCGTGGTGCTGATCGTCTTCCTCTTCGTTGCGCTCAAAAAGATGCCCGCCGTTGCCGGCACGGGTGAGCAAGGAGCGTCAGCACCCGCCTCTCATTCGCTGCGCCGCCTCTGGCACAACCGCCACTACCGCGAGGGCGTGCTGGCGCAGATGTTTTATGTGGCGGCACAAATCATGGTGTGGACTTTTATCATTCAATATGCCGACCGCCTCGGCATCAACAAGGCCACGGCGCAAAACTACAACATCTTCGCCATGAGCCTCGCCCTCTGCGGCCGCTTCGTGGCCACGGGGCTGATGCGCTACGTCAATTCGCGCCGCCTGCTCATGATATTCGGCATCGGCGCCTCGCTGTGCACCCTCGGCACCATCTTGATTGACGGCATCGCCGGCCTGTATTGCCTTGTGGCCATCAGCGCATTCATGTCGCTCATGTTCCCCACCATTTATGGCATAGCCCTTGAAGATGTTGATGCCCAAGACACAGCCCTCGGAGCAGCCTTTTTGGTAATGGCCATCGTGGGTGGCGCACTCATGCCGCCGCTGCAAGGTGCTGTCATCGACTTTGGCACAATCCTCAACCACCCGGCAGTTAACGTGTCGTTCGCCCTGCCGCTTATTTGCTTCCTCGTAGTGACCCGATACGGATATATTTCATTGAAAACAAAATGCAATTAACCCATGACAAAATTTGAAAGCGACGTTAAATACGTAAGCCAACCCGTTGATGCGCTTTATGCGCGCTATTCCGACCTGCGCAACCTTGAAACTTTGCGCGAAAAGCTCGAAGACCCCGCCGTGCAGGAGAAAATGGCGGCGCAGCTCACGCCCGAGCAGATAGCGCAGGCAAAAGAGCAGCTGCAAACCATGACCTTCGACCGCGACACGCTCTCCATCGGCTCGCCCCTTGGGAAAATCACGCTGCGCATCATTGAGCGCGACGAACCCAAGTGCATCAAGTTTGCCGGCGAGGGCACGCCTATTCCTATCAATGTGTGGATACAGCTCCTGCCGCATGGCGAGGGCGAGGCAAAGCTGCGCGTCACGATTGGCGCAGAGGTGAATTTCTTTATGAAAGGCATGGTGTCGAAGCCGCTGCAACAGGCCGCCAACGGACTTGCCGACATACTTGCCGCCGTGTAGGGGCGTTTTGCATACGCCCGCCTCGTATTTGCATACCCCCGCACCGCTCGCCTGATTTTTCAAAAAAAAGATGCTGAAAAAAAGTCTTTTCACCTCCCTGTTGCTCGCCGCGCTGCTGCTGGCAACCTCGTGCGACAAGGCAGAGAGCGAACGCTCAAACTATCGCGCTTTCATGCGCTTTTCCCCCGTCACTGGTGCGCCGCAGTTGCTTGCGGCGCTTACTAGTCCCGGCGTGTTCTGCACCATCACATTCTCGGCACAATATTATATATTCACCGCGCCCGACGGCAAGAGCACTTCCTATCCGCGCACCGCGCTCGATGCCTACGGCCAGCCGCAGTTCATTGCCGGCTTCATCGTCGGCATGCCGCCCGGCGTGGACATGAACGGGCAGACGCGCATCGTGGCCTACGACCTCGCCTGTCCCACGTGCTACGACGTCTCCGCGCTCACCAAGCGCCTCACGCTCGACCTCACCCTGCCCTATGCCCGCTGCCCGCAATGCAACCGCCTTTACGACCTTTCTAACAATGGCATCATCATTGAAGGCGACCGGGGCAGCAACCTCGAGACTTACTCCATTGCCTACACCCCGGCGCAGGACGCCGTAGTGATTCAGAACTAATAAACCACATGATTCTGAGAAGGAGAAATTCTCATCATTACTAAAACTGCGACATCTCGTCGCAGTTTTTTATTTTGCCAACTGTCCTCCGTGACAAGTACAATTCCTTACGCAAATTTTTCCCCTCGCAAACCTTTCAACCATTCATTTATTTCACTATATCTTTGTTTATAAGCGACTTACCACTGAACGGTTGGGCGCGCAAACCTTTCATTGCTGAAGGGTTTGGGACTGGAGGAGGATTTATTCGCAGACTATATTTTACTTTTCTCTCTGCCCTTTGTTTTTGTTTTTTCAAAGGACATATTTACTTCCCCACAATTGCGGGGAAGGCACACCACAATTGTGGGGCGGCTTCACCACAATTGTGGGGAAGGTACACCACAGTTGTGGGGCAATAACGATAAAGGGGATAAAAACAACTTTCTTGCTTAAAAAAACAACTTTCAAGGAGGAAAAAACGGAAGAGGTTTTTGAGTGTTTTTGTTGGAAACGGGGTGCGCGGGGGGATAAATTTGTAGACGAAAAGGAGTTAGGGATTACTATCACGCAATCAGTCATCGGTTCTCGGGCGCGGTGCGGTCGCGTCACGCCCGTGGGGCGAGCGCGTCTTGGGCGCGGGGCGGTCGCACCGCGGGCGCGGGGCGATGAAGATCAAGGAGGAAGAAACGACTTTCTTGCTTAAAAGAACAACTTTTAAGGAGAAAAAAAACAGGAGTTGTTTTTGGGTGTTTCTGTTGGAAACGGGGTGCGCGGGGGGATAACTTTGCATACGAAAAGACGTGTGGCTTATGCGTATTGATTTAGATAAAAACCTGTAAAAACACGTGAGACCTTGATGACGTGGATATAGACATGACTGGGTACTTCATTGTAAACGGGTTTTTCCCGGTTTTTTCCTTGTTCTGTGTGGGGCGGGAGGGAACCGACCGCAGCCAGTAGGGGCGTTCTGCAGAACGCCCGGTTAATGATTGCCTTATAGACTGATGCCCTGCGGCGCACACGGCGGGCGTTTTGCAAAACGCCCCTACTGCCTATCAATGGCCCACACAGAACAAGCTGTTTTTAATGGTTTTTATCCAATTCACCCAACAGGCAAACCAATTCAAATTATATAAAAAATAAAATTATGGAATTTCCAATTCTATCCGCATTGGCGGAACTTGGCGGAGCCTATGCACGGTACTGCGGGCGGAGGCTGATGAGAAAACTTGGCGGATATGAGGCTGCCGAAAGAAGACGAGTGCGCAGACGCGCTGTTGCAGATAAGCGGGCGGTTGCAGTTAAGCGAGAGGCGGCGGCTGCGACGGGCGTGCCTACGCTGGGGGATATTCATGCTATTATCTCCGAGCATTGGGACGTGCGCCACAACGCGCTGAGCAACAATCTCGAGGCGAAGCCCGCAGACAGGGGCGATGAGGCGTTTGAGCCGCTCACCGAACGGATGCACAACTCGATGGTGAACCGCGTGCAGGAGGTGTTTCCGCTCTGCTTCAGAAGCAAGATCGACAGTTATCTCTTCTCGGACGAGGTGCCTTTGTTCAATCCGCTGCGCGGGTATCTCGCGGAACTGCCGGCATGGGACGGCATAGACCGCATCGGGGAACTGGCGGCGCGGGTGTCGGACGACGCGCTGTGGGGCAGGGTGTTCCGCACGTGGCTGCGCGGGGCGGTGAAGGGCTGGATGCAGGAGGAGGACGGCGGCGCGTCGCCGCGCGTGTTCGACTGTCAGCTGGCACCGCTG
>SFFY01000052.1 GCA_004556745.1 Bacteroidales bacterium
CAATGAGGGCTACGTCGGAGATGGTGTGGTGGGGACTGCGGAAGGGCCGGCGCAGGAGCAGCGGCGCCTCGGCGCTGGTCAGCCCCAGCACCGAGTGGACCTGGGTGGCCTCCAGCGCCTCCCGGCGGGTCATGTCGGGCAGGATGGAGGGAAGCCGCTTGGCCAGCATGGATTTGCCCGCGCCCGGCGGCCCCACCATGGCGATATTATGCCCGCCCGCCGCGGCGACCTCCAGCGCCCGCTTGACCGTTTCCTGCCCCTTCACGTCGGCAAAGTCGGGGCAGCCGGCAAGCGGGGCGGGGGGGACCCAGGGCTGCGCCGGAGAGAGGAGAACCTCGCCCTTCAGATGGGCCACCAGCTGCCCCACGTTCTCCACCGGATAGACCGCCGCCCCGCCCGCCAGGGTGGCCTCGGCGGCGGAGGCGGCCGGGACATAGAGGGCGCGCACGCCGGCGCGCCCGGCGGCCAGCGCCATGGGCAGCATACCGGTCACCGGCCGCAGGGAGCCGGACAGGGACAGCTCTCCCACAAAGGCCGCGTCGGGCGCGGGCGGCCGGATCTGCTCCCCGGCGGCCAGGATGCCCACCAGGATGGGCAGGTCGTACACCGTGCCCGCCTTCCGCCGGTCGGCGGGAGCCAGATTCACGGTGATGCGGGAGACGGGAAAGGAGAAGCCGCAGTTTTTGATGGCGGCGCGGACCCGCTCCCGGGCCTCCTTCACCGCCGCGTCGGGCAGGCCCACGATATCAAAGGCGGGCAGGCCGCCGGACAGGTCGCACTCGGCGGTGGCCTCGTAGCCGGAAACGCCGCTCAGGCCCAGAGAACGCACATGATGGAGCATAAGGCGCACCGCCCTTCTTCCGCAATGTCGAGAAAGCGCCGCGGCCAGGCCGCCGCCTGCCGGTATCATGGCCGCTGTGCGGCTATTATACCATACTTTTCCGCAAAGGGGAGACGAAATTTTTAAACCGATCATTTTAGCATAATGAGTTTAGTTTGTAAAGGCGCAATTTAGACGGGCGCGTCCATATTTTGTTCTTGTTTAAGAACAATTTTGCAAGATTTGTACGGATTTATGACCCTGAAAATGATACGATTGTAGAATTTATATCCAACAACTTCGAAGTCAGTGCAGCAGAAATAGCCAATTTGTATCGACACCGTTGGGATATAGAAGTATTCTTCAAATGGATTAAACAGAACATCACGGTCAAGAACCTTTGGGGATATTCCGAAAACGCTGTTAAGATTCATCTTTGGACTGCTATCATATCCTACCTGATGGTAGCGAGAATAAAGGCGGATTATGAATGCCCTTATTCAATAACCGAAGTGGCAACCTTGATTCGAATCTCTGCAATGGAAAGAACCGACCTGCGGTCTTTACTTACCAAACAGGACTCGTCAATCAATTCAAACCAAAATGTCAAAGAACGCTCTTTATTTGATGATCTCTAAACTAACGCGATTTTATCGCACCAGTAGTAATACAGAAATTAAGAGATGGGGTATCATTGTTATTCAATCAATTCCCAAGGGGCAACTCCAAACAGGCAAACAGCTTTACGAGGATTTATTACGATACAAGTCTATTATGGACGGTAATATATTCTGTGAGTTGATTAATGTGGTTGATAAGAATGACTTTGAGGTAGCTTTATCTCAGATTCTTTCAAAATTGGAAGAAGGGGACATACTAACAATTCACATAGAAGCGCATGGCTCTGATGATGGAATTGCTCTTTTTTCCGGTGAAATAGTTGAATGGAAAGATTTTTATGATTTAATCCGTCCTATCAATATTGCTCTTGGTCATTTATTATTTATCGTAATGGCTATGTGCAGCAGTATAGCTATGATTTCAAATATAAATATAGAGGAGAGGGCACCTTATAGAGCTTTCATATGCACCACCAGAGAAATGTATCCAGATGAATTATACGAGGGTTTCCTATCTTTTTATGAGAAGTTCTGTAATTTATTGGATGTCTTCGGGGCTATGACAGCTCTGCAAAATGAGATTCGTGATGAAAATGGACACTCGCCGTTTCAATTACTCTCAGCAGAGAGTGTATTTGATGAGACTTTAAGCACCAAAAGAAATATTGATGATATATGTATTAATCAGTTAAATCGAATGGGAGAACCTATATCTATAGAAAATCTTGAAAGAATGCGCTGTCAAGTCCGCGAATTGTTTGTGGATTTGCATTCGAAGTACTCGGATTATTATAACTTCAGAGATTTATATTAAATTGTGACTATTTTTGTCCGAAAGTCCGAAGAATCCGACGGTGAAGAACCCAAACTGGGAGGAGGCTCTGTAAATTAAGATATAAAATGTTAATAAGACAAAAGATTTTCGGGCATATTTCGGACAAGCCGAGGGTCTTAAAATGAAATAAGTCACTGAATATCAGCGACTTATTTTCGGATTTCTGTGGTGCCACCAGGAATCGAACCGGGGACACAAGGATTTTCAGTCCTTTGCTCTACCAACTGAGCTATGGCACCGTGCTGTTTTGCGATGCAAAAGTAGAGATAATTTTCTTTGCGGCAAAGGGCAAAGGGCATTTTTTTACGTGAAAGTTGAAAAAAGAGGGGAAAATGCTGCTTGTTTCGTAAAAAAAGAGGCAACTTTGCGCTTGTGTGCGACTTTTTGAAGCGCACACGATGATTGCACATACTTTATATATATAAGATGAAAAGCTTTAATTCTCGTTTCAACCTTTCGGATTTGGCGGCGCGGCAGACGGGCAGCCTGATTGATTGCGGCCTGTCGGAGGACGTGCTTGTTGTGGACCAGCTGACCGCGGGGCTGTTTTCGGAGCAAACCTTGCAGCTGGGTTTTATCGTTTACGTGTTTTGCAGTAAAGGCAGCGCCGAATTCTCGCTCAATGCCAAAGCCTACGAATTGCGGCCGGGCGACCTGCTGATTAGTTTCGGCAACCAAAGGTTTAAGGATTGCCGCGCTTCGGAGGATTTCGAGGGAAAGATGATGCTTATTTCGCAGCAGTTTTCGAAGGATAGCATCGTGGGGCTGAAACATCTCTGGCCCTATCTGCTGTTCCTCATGGAGCACCCCGTGCTGCACCTCGACGAGGCGGAGCAGAAATGGCTGTTCGACTGCTACGGCATTCTGATTAAACGCCTGACGAACAGCCGCGGCCACCGTTTCCTGCGCGATTTTATCCTCTCGCTCAACAAGGCTTTCTATTTCGATATCTGCAACCTGCTCGGCTCGCGCCTGCCCGATGTTGCAAAAGAGGGCAAAAACCGTTCCTACATTATTTTCGACCGCTTTATGCGCCTGCTTTCGGATAATTTCCGCCGCGAGCGCAACGTGGCGTGGTACAGCCAGCAGATCGGCGTCACGCCCAAGCACCTCTCGGAGGTGGTGAAGAACGTGAGCGGCCGCACCGCCAGCTATTGGATTACGAGTTTCGTGCTGATGGAACTCAAGTCGCTCCTGCGCAACACGTCGTACTCTGTGAAGGAGATTGCCGACAACATGAACTTTTCCAGCCAAAGCTTCTTGGGCAAATATTTCAAGAATGCCACCGGCATTTCGCCGTCGGAGTTTAGGCAGAGTAATGAATAGTAAACACACATCTAATATATTATGAAATTTCACAGTATCGCTTCTTTTGCTTTGCTGCTGATGTCCTTGGCGGCATGCCATAAAGGGCACGATTCTTCTGAGGATCGTGCCCTTACCGATAGTTTGCTACACCAGACGGCCGACATTCTTTTCACCGACCCGCGCAAGGCGGACTCTCTCTATGCCGACATGCAGCGGCAGGTGACGGACAGTTCCGCTTATTATCGCCTCGCGCTCTATCGCGCCACGGCGGCGCAGCGCCTCGGCGACACCTTGGCCTTGGGCAAGGCGGGCGACCGCGTGCTGCGCTGGGCAGCGGCGAACGATTCGGACCTTGCCGGGCAGGTGTGGAACCACCGGGCTGTGGGCGAGGTGCTTTACGGCCGTCCCGATTCGGCGTATGCGTGCCTCGCTAAGGCGTTCGATTATATGGATGGCAGCCGCAAGACCAAGAGCCTGCTGCCCGTATGCATCAACCTTGCCGACATGGCGCAGAAGAAGGGCGATATTCCCAAGTCGGCCTATTATTACCATTACACCCTGCTCCTTGCCGATTCGCTTAATGTGCCAAACATTTACGGCGCAGTGTATGCTGGACTGGCGCAAACTTACCTCGAGCTGGGCAACTTTCGCGAAGTGAGCCGCTTCCTCGACCTCGCTGAGCGCTACATCGACCAAGAGCCGATTCAGACGCGCCTCTTCTACTACATGACGCGCGGCAACTGTATGTACTACGAGCGCCGGTATGAGGAGGCGCACCGCAGCTTCGATGTTTCCTACGAACTTGCTTCGGGCTTTAAGGACGACTTGCAGCTGCTCCAAGTGGAGGCAAACCTTACGGAGGTATGTTTGGCAGAAAACAGGCTTGCCGAGGCACGCACTTACGTAGACCGCGCTTTGGGACGCTTGAAGAAAATGGCTTTTGTCGACCCCGGTGTCCGCTTTTACGTGGAAAGCCTTAACGAAGATTTGAAGATGGCAGAACACCCCGCCATGCTTGAAACGCCCGCCATCGAACCGGCAAATGAAGCCGTCAAGTTTTGTCCGCCGCGCTACATTTCGCTCCATTATCGCCGCCTCGCCGAGCATTTCGCCAACCACGGACGCTGGGAAAAGGCATATAGATATGGCCGTCTTGCAGAAAGCTATGCAGACTCTGTGCGCAACCGCCAGATGGTGAGCAACGTAATAGAAATGGAGCAGCGCTACGAGCGCGACACCACCTATCTCAGCCAGCGTTTTCTCATTGCCGACTATCAGAAGAAAGCCACGCAGCAGCGTTTCACCATTGTCGTGGGGCTGCTCTCGGTGGCCATTATTGCACTGGTCTTTCTCTTTGCCTTCCTTTGGTGGCGGCGGCGTGCGGAAACCCGCTTCAAGCAGCAGCGCGAGGTGGTGGCGCATCTGCGCATGGGCATTGTGCGCAACCGCTTGTCGCCGCACTATATTTCCAACGTGCTCGGCACGCTTGTGCCCAAAATCCGCCAGTATCCCGAGTTGGCAGATACTACGGATTTGCTCATCGACGTGCTGCGCGGCAACCTCATGGCCTCAGCGCAGGAATGCGTTGCGCTGGAAGACGAGATAGCCCTCGTGCGGGATTATGTGCAGTTGCACGAATATACCCACAACCCCTCGCCTACGGTGGTGTGGAAGATTGACGAAAGCATCGACCGCTCTCGCCCCGTGCCCTCCATGTGCCTTGAAATTCCCGTAGAGAATGCTTTGAAGCACGCTTTTCCGCAGCCCTCGGCCGAGGACACTATTGAGGTTTGTATCGGCGAGGAAGACGGCGCGATAGTCATCAGCGTGGCTGACAACGGTTGCGGCTGCGGCGCTGCGGGCGTGAAGCGCACGGGACGCGACACGGGTTCGGGCTTGCGAATGCTCGGCGCAATCATCGCCTTGATGAACGAAAAGAATCGCCAGCCTGCCTCCTTTGAACTCGTCAATGCCGCCGGCGGACAGTCGGGCACCACGGTGCGCTTCCGCTTCCCCAAAGGCTATTCCCTCGAAGCTCAATCCCCTCCCGTTTTGAGTGAGTAGGGGCGTTTATAATAAGTTGGCTGTGGCACTAGCTTTGCAAAGTGCATGCTGGATGCGCCGAAATGCCTGCGCCGAATGGGATAATGGTTGGGGCGGGCTGTAAGCCCAATTGCTGCCCATAGCCCGGGGCAACGCCCTGGGGGAAAGTTTGCCGCGATCATTACATTCGGCATTTTTGCGCCAGCGCAAAAATGCCACGCGCTCCAAGCGCGTAACCCCAAACGCAATGCCACGGGGCGTTGCCCCTCATAAAGCAGGTTGCTCTTACAGAGCGCAACACTTTAATCAATGAAACCGTCGTCCCTCGGGCGTTGCCCGGGGCTATGGGCAACATTTGGGCTTACAGCCCGCCCCAATTATAGACCCATTCGATACACACGGCGGGCGTTTTACAAAACGCCCCTACTCGTCACACAAAAAAAACCTCGGGTTGCGCGGCGCATTGCCGGCGCAACCCGAGGTCGTTTGTTTATCGGTTAATGGGTTCGCTGTTTAGCGGATCACCTTCTTGCCGTTGATGATGTTGAAGCCCTTGGCGGGAGCAGCGAGGCGGCGGCCGTCGATGCTGTAAATCACGTCGGCTTTCGTATTGGCAGGAGCGGCTTCGAGGCTATCGATGCCCGTGAGCGTACCTTTGCCGTCCCAGCTGTAGTCCGTTACGTTCTTCACGCCCGGAACTTTGAAATATTTCTCAATCGTACCGTAAACCCAAACCGTCTTGCCGAGGTTCGAGGCATTGTCCAAGAGGTTGAGGTTGGTGCGAACCTGCGAATTGTTGGGCAGGGCAACAGGCACGTTGATGTCGCCTGCGGAGAGGGCGAGGTTGCTGGCAATTGCGCCTTCCGTGCCTGCAACGAACGCGTTGTTGTTGAAGAAGCCCGAGATTTCACCCTTCACCCAAGCCTTGCCTTCAACCTTATCGCAGAAATACTGCACGTCGGCAGTCGTGTAAGGCTTAGCGAGCGTGCCTTCACCCTCGATGAAGAAGAGGTCGAACGAGGCCTTGCTGGCGAGGTACTCGTCCGTTTCGGGCGTTTCGGCAGTGATGACAGTGTGACCGTAGCCAACGAACGTGATGTCGCCTTCGGCATCGATAGTGGCAACCGTTTCGTCGCTTGAAGAGTAAGAAATGGTGCCTTCATAGTTGGTTCCCAGGGCGTATTCGTATTCTTCCTGTCCGGGCATCACGGCAACCGTGTCGGCGGCCCATGCCGTTTCGGGATCTACGAGGTTGGTGATCATCTGGATGTCGTCTGCGCTAAGGGCGTAGAGCTGGATGCTTTCGTTGTAGATTGTGGCAATGGCCGTTACGTTGTACTGCTTCGTGGTGTCGAAGATGAAGTCGGTGAGCACGTTGAAGTTGTCGCGCAGCGTGATAGACTCTTCGCCGTCGGTAAGGTCGATGTTCTTGTTGTCGAGCGCATCGCTTACAAATGTCATTTCGGAGAGCGTTACGAGCACGTTTTCATATTTTTTCTGATTGTCAACCAGCTCGTTGATTGTTGCTGCAACGGGCGTCACCTCGTTGCCCTCGCTCGTTACGGTCACGCCCGTGAGGTCGAGGTCTTTCAGTTCGGTGAGGTTTTTGAAAGAAACGAGGTTGGCAGAAATAGTGCCGCTGATCTTGTCGCCGGCTTTGTAGGGAGAGGCCGTGCCGAAGAGCAGCATGCCGTCAGTGCCGTCGGTCACATAGGTGCTTGTGCCAGCCGTGCCCGTTACGAGGAGGTCGGTGAAGGTGAACGTCACAGCCGTTGCCGTGGCCTTGGCATCGTTTTTCAGCTGTGCAATCGTGGTGTATTCGGGGATAACCACTTCCGACTCGGCCGTGACCGTGCCCTTGCCTTTCAACTCGAAATTCTTCACTTCCCAAGTGCCTGCCAGTTCGGCAGAGCTGGTGTAAACGAAGGCAATCTGCATCTTCTTGCCCACGTAAGCGGAGAGGTCGGCGGTGATGCCGTCTGTAAACGTCCAGGCCGTGCCGCTTGCGCGTGCAGAGAGGGTGAGGTCGGTCCAGATGTCCGTGCCCACTTCCTTAACTTTCACGGAAGTATAGGCAGATACGTTTTCAGCGCTTTTGAAGAAGTTGGCGGCTTCGCTGAACGAGAGCGTCAGAGCCGTAGCGTTGGTGCAGTCGAACTTAGGCGAAACGAGCCAGCTTTCAGAGGCATAGTTCGTATTGTTGACATAGGCAGAAGCCTTCATGCCGTAGCCAGAAGCAAACGACCAAATGAAAGTCGTGCCTTCGGGCAGCACCTTGTCGTCAATGGTAAATGCGCCTTGGTTCGTGCCGAACGTTTCGGAGTAAAGCGTGATGTCTTCATCGGGGTTGGGCGTAGGATCGGGATCAGTCGTTTCGCCGCCGCCTTCGCCTGCTTTGTAGATCACGAGTTTGTCAATGCAGAATTGGCCAGCCTTGGTGCTTTCAGTGCCGTAAGTGGCAATGTCTCCTACCGTAAAGGTGACGTCTTTTGCATCGCCTTCCCAAGTAGTTGTGTAAGCGTCTTGATTTACCGTTGCGGTGCCTTTGTCGGGCGTTACATCAGTCCAACGCTTTTTGCCGTTGGTAGAAATGTAGAACACGATTTTAGTAATGTTGGCTGCGCTGCTTTCCACTTTAACAGAGTTCTTTGCATAAGCCCTGAAGTCAAGGGCGGTTGCATTCACCGTGGGGCTGCTGCTGCCGTCTTCCTTGCTTGCGGTAATGGTGTAGTCGCCAGAGGTCAGGCTGATAGACTGCGCTTTTTCTACAACGCCGGTCCAATCGCTTTGGGCAGTCCACGTGATCTTCGTCTGCGCCACCAATGCGAGGCAGCAAGCGAAGAACGAGAGGAAAGAAAGTAAAAGTTTCTTCATAATTGTTTTGAATTTATAGGTTAGTAGATAAAAAAATGAATTTTCTTACTGCAAAAGTAGGCATTTATCTTCATCGGGTGCAAAGAAAAGCCTGTTAAGTTTGTGCAAAACTATCAATTTGTCATGCCCGAGGCGTAAAAACGGAAAAAGGTTCCGCGTTTTGGCACGCAGAACCTCTTTTTCCTAAGATGTTGTTCCACTCCGACTCGAACGGGGACTGAGAGAACCAAAAACTCTAGTGCTAACCATTACACCATGGAACAAACAAATCGTCATTCTCCTCGAACGACGCTGCAAAATTACAAAGTTATTTTGAATTTCCAAGGTTTCGGCGCAAATTATTGCGTATGGCCCGCTAAATTTCCTTGCGTGAAAGTTTTTCTGTCTGCGCAGGCAATTTTTCCTTCTATATAAGACATTTTTCAGTATCACGGAGATATTTTTTATTACAAACTTTGTAACAAGCGTTACAAAGTTTGTAACACGTGTTAGAAAGTTTGTAACGCTTGTTACAAAGTTTGTAATAAAAACTGTCTTATATGAGCGTGAAAAATTGCAAGCAGCAAGGAAAAAATCCCTGCCTTGTCGGAAAAAGTATCTGCGCAGAGCGTGAAATCTTCAAGCCTGATAGAGCAGTTGCTCCGCCGTAGAGGCGTTGGGCAAAACGCCCGCCGCGTGGGGCCGACTGGCACAGGTCGATGAAGCTGCTTCTGAGCGGGGCGAGCTCAGAAGCCAATTTCATAATATCGGCATCACTCGGCAAAGATTTAACAAGTTTGTTTCCGCGCTCCTTAGCACGATATTCCAAGCAACCCGTATTCGGGCTTTTTGCGCCCCGCCCCTACTCGCGCGGCAGCCAGCGCACACAATAAATATATACATGCGCGCGTATATATATTATATAAAGAGCGCGCGGCAACCGCCGGGATGGCGATTGCCGCGAACAGACATGGACATAACAATCTAAAAATATACTTACTTCATTTTTCTTCTCCTTATTTTTTGAATCACGATGCAAAGGTACGGAGTTGCCGTCGCCGCCGCAATACCCACTTTTTGGTATTTTGCAGAGGCGAGGACAAGTCCGCGCATCCCGTTTCCTTTCAAAATATCATCAAATTTGCCGTAAGGCATTGCAATATGGCATATAATTGCTATATTTGCGGTCAAAATGGTATTGAAATAGATTGTTTATGGATTTATTAGTCAAAAAACCGATAGAGCGGCTGATGTCTGAAGTCCAGGGCGGCCAAGACGGCATGCGCCGCGTGTTGGGGCCAGGCGCGCTTATTGCGCTCGGCGTGGGCGTGATAATCGGCGCGGGGTTGTTCTCCGTGACCGGCGTGGTGGCCGGCGAGCACACCGGCCCTGCCATTTGCCTCTCCTTCCTCATCGCCGCCGTAGCGTGCGCCTTTGCCGGCCTGTGCTACGCCGAGTTTGCCTCCATGCTGCCCGTGGCAGGCAGCGCCTACACGTATTCGTATGTAACGATGGGCGAGCTCGTGGCGTGGATTATCGGTTGGGACCTGGTGCTCGAATACGCCGTGGCGGGCGTTACGGTGAGCATTTCGTGGAGTCGCTATTTTTGCATGATGATGAACGACATCGGCCTGCCGCTGCCCGAAGCATTCACGGCGTGCCCCACCGAGGGCGGTATCATCAACGTGCCCGCCATAGCCATCGTGGTGCTCCTCTCGCTCATCCTTGCCGGCGGCACGCAGGGCAGCTCGCGCTTCAACGACTTCATCGTGTTCCTGAAATTGCTGGTGGTAGTCGTGTTCATCGGCATCGGCTTCTTCTACATCAATACCGACAACTTCACGCCGTTTATCCCCGAAAACACCGGCGCGTTTGGCGACTTCGGCTGGAGCGGAGTGCTGCGCGGCGCCGCCATCCTCTTCTTCGCCTACATAGGCTTCGATGCCGTGAGCACCGCCGCTCAGGAAACGATTAACCCTGGGCGCAACATGCCCATCGGCATTCTCGGCTCGCTGCTCCTTTGCACCGTGCTCTACATACTCTTCTCGCTCGTGATGGTCGGCGTGGTGGACTACCGCGAATATGCCGGCATGGAAAGCATCGCTCCGGCTGCCACCGCCGTGCAGCACATGGGCACGCCCGGCCCCGACGGCACAATCGTGCCCGACTTCCCGTGGCTCAACCGAGGCATCGTGCTCGCCATCTTGCTGGGCTATGCGAGCGTAATCATGGTGATGCTCATGGGGCAGAGCCGCGTGTTCTACAGCATGAGCCGCGACGGCCTGCTGCCGCCCGTGTTCAGCCACATCAGTAAGCGCTTCCACACGCCGGCACGTAGCAACATGCTCTTTATGGTGCTCGTGAGCGTGCTCGCCGCCTTCGTGCCGGCACGCGTGGCAGGCGAGATGACCAGCATCGGCACACTCTTCGCCTTCACCCTCGTCTGCGCCGGCGTGATCGTGGTGCGCCGCACGATGCCCGAGGCGACCCGCGCCTTCCGCACACCGTTTGTGCCCCTCGTTCCCGTGCTCGGCATACTGTGCTGCGTGGGCATGATGCTCTTCCTGCCTGCTGACACTTGGATGCGCCTCGTCATCTGGATGCTCCTCGGCTTGGACGTCTACGCCGCTTACGGCGTGAGCCACAGCGTGCTCGGCGGCGGCAGTGTGCGCCGACACGGGCAGAGCGTGCTGAGCGTCATCGGCACCATCCTCTCTTTCCTCTGTATCCTCGTGGCCTTCTGGCACCAGCAAACCTTGGGCTGGAACGCCGACCGCACGCTGCTCTACGTGGGCTGCTTCTTCGGCGTGGCGCATATCATCTATTTCAGCGTGCGCTTCTCGATAAAAAGGAAGTAGGGGCGTGTAGTGCCGCCGATAAAAAAACAATTTTGAAACTGCTCCAAATACCATTTATATTTTTTTACTAACCCAATCGTTTAATTTTATTGAGAGATGAAGAAGTTTACGTTTTCTCTTCCTTTCCTTGTGACCTGCCTGTCGGCGTTGGCGTTGCTGGTGCCGCAGAGTGCAAAAGCACAGACTAAGTGGCAGGACGACTTTTCAACTTGCGCCGCAGGGGCTGCACTGGCCGGTCAGAGCGACTGGATGCAATACAGCTCAAGCGGCAACGGCGAGGTAATTGTGAAAGCCGGCGCGCTCGACTTTGAGGGCTATCCCGAAGGCACGTCGGGCAACACTCTTGTGTTCGACACGTACAACAATCAGAAGGTTTACCACATCTTCAACACCGACAAGAACGACGAGGCGCAGACCAGCGGCATCGTTGCCGGCACGGTCTACGCGTCCATGCTGATAAAGGTGACCGATGTGCCCACGAAGAATCATTACGTATTCAACTTCTTGAAAAAAGGTTCGGCAAGCACCGTGTGGCAAGACTCTAAGACGGGCACCGAACTCGCAAGGCTTTACGTTTGCCCCAGTGCAGCGAACGAAGACGGCAAGTATAGGCTCGGCGTGAATATCGGCACGGATGCAGCACAAATGGCTTATGCCGAAACGGAATACACGGTGGGCACAAATTACCTCGTGGCTTTTAAGTATACAATTAACGCAGAGAACAACGGCGCAGACAATTTCGCGCTCTACGTCAATCCCGCTTCCTACACCGAAGAACCCGCCACCGCGACCGCACTCTTCGACGGCGCTGCACTTTCATTTACGGCTGGCATCAAACCTAATTTTAAGGGACAGACTTACGGCATCGAAGGCCTTGAACTGCGCCAAACGTATAGTGCTTCAAGCAACGGCGTAGGCTATGAGGTTGGTATGCTGAGCGTGGCAGACACGTGGCAGGGCCTGTTTGAAAAGCAGGCCGTGGCAGCCACGCCCAAGATCACCCTTTCGGCCGCCAGCCTCGACTTCGGCACCATTATGCAAGGCACCTCTGGTTCAAAGACCATCACCGTGCACGGCGTGAACCTCACCGGCGACGTTACCGTCAGCACCACGGCGGCGGGCGTGAGCCTCTCTGCACAGACCCTTGCAAAAGAAGACGTTATGAGCGAAGCGGGCGCGCAGCTCACCGTGACAGCCACGCCCGAAGGCGAGTCCACCGGCTTGGAAGTGGCCTTTGCCTCCGAAGGCGCGGAGACCGTGAACCTGCCCCTCAAGTGGACGCTGATACCCGTGGCCGCCTATGCCACGGCAGCCGATTTCCGCAACACGGCAGAGCCGGAATACGAAAGCGTGACTTTCATCTCAGAACCCCTTACCGTGGTTTATGCCACGGAGATGAAACTCAATAGTTATGACGATACGTATTATAAAGTGTTCTACCTGCAAGGCAGCGGCGCAGCAGTGCCCGTTGTGGACATGAACGGCTTCCTGGCGGAAACGTATGCCGTTGGCGACGTGGTAGAAAATGTCTACGGCTATGCCTTCCCCGGAGAATATTACAATTTCATCGGCAACTGCATCTGTGTGAGCGATACCTCATTCGGCACAAAGCAGGCAGAACCTTCGCCCGTGCAGCCCGTGGAAGTGACGGCAGCCGAGTTTGCCGCCGCACCGGCAACCTATACCTACCGCCTCGTGAGCGTGAAGAACGCTACCGGCGTGAACCTCGCGGCAGATGCTGCATTTGCTACGGGCAAGGCCCTCACCTTTACCGACGGCACGGGCAACTTCACCGTGAACCCCTTCCCCGGCACAACGCTCGAAGGCACGCCCGTGAGCAAGGGCGCCATGAACATCACGGGTATCGCCACCTCGGCCGCAGCGCCCATACTCCGTCCCCGTATGGCAGAAGACGTGGAAATGTTGCCCATGCTCCTCATTCAGGTAGACGAGTTTGCCCGCGCAGAGGGTAGGGTAGGCGAGAGTACAAAGGTGACCACGCTCCATGTGACCGCCGTGAAACTCCCCGCCGCGCTGCCGCTCGAATTCTCTGGCAAGAACCGCGACCAGTTTGAACTTTCGCTTGCGGAAATCCCCGCCGGCACAGGCGATTATGAAATCGACCTCAACTATAAGCCCACGGCCATCGGCAAGCACACGGCATCGCTCTACATCGAGTCGTCGCTTCTTGAAGACATGATAGCCCTGAGTCTGAGCGGCATCGCCATCGATCCCGCCAACCCGCCCGCCTTTACGCTTACCTCGGAACAGCCCGCGCCCTTTACCGCAAAGGCCGGCACCACGCAGGAGCAGACCATCACCATTACGACTGCCCACTTCCCCGATTATCCCTCGGCACGTATGGCTGTTGGCGGCACATTCCGCATCAGCACAAGCATGTTGATGAAGGATAATGTAGACGCGCCCATCAAAGTGACCTTTGCACCGACCGAAGCAGGCACGTTCCGCGACACAATCATCGTGGTAGGCTATGGCGCAGACACGCTGCGCATTGCCCTCGAAGGCACCGCCACGAGCGCAGATGCCGAAGATAAGGAAGGCGACAACCTGCCGCTCGACGCTACATCGCCCCTGACCCTGCTCAACGAGCACTTCGACGGCGCGGTTAAGAACAAGCCCTTCGCAGCCGAAGGTTGGAAGAACCTGGCAATGGAAGGCACGCGCGCTTGGTGGGGCTATGAATTCCCCGAAACCGATGCTACGCCTGGCGAAAAGGCCGCCAAGGTGACGCCTTATGATTCTAAGGTAGAGGAAGGCAACGAAACGCCTTGCGAAATGCTCTTGGTAACGCCTGCGCTCGACTATGTGAACGCCGCCTCCAAGATGTTCACCTTCCGCGTGCGCGGCGATTATCTCTATGATGAAATGCCCGACAAACTGGAACTCGTTTACATCGAACTTAATAACGGCGAAATGGAAACCTTTCCCGTCACGGGCTTCTCGATGCCTGCCACAAAGGATGAGAGCGGTGAATGGCGAGAATTCCACATCGACCTCTCTCAACTTGAACCCGCTGACGTGTTCTTCATGGGCTTCCGCTTCACAAGCACGCGCGGCACGGCTAATTCCGCCACGTATTATATCGACGATGTGTCCTTCGGTCGCACCGACCTGCCCGTTATCCGTCCCTCCGAGACCGCACTCACGCTGAACGCAATCCCCGGAAAGGTGGCTGAAACGTCTGAAATCACAGTGGAGACGGAGAATCTCGAGGAACCCGTGGCGTTGAAACTGATTGGTTCTCACGCCAGCAAGTTCAGCCTTTCTGCTTCTTCTCTTCCCAAGGAGGGCGGCAAGTTCACCGTTTCGTTCAAGGCAGACAACGAAGCCATCTATCTGGCACAGGTGCAACTCAGCAGCAGAGGCGCAGCCGATCGCTTCATTGAACTTACTGCCAACAACGCAGTGATTAACGGCATCGACCAAGTGTCTGTTGAAAACGGCGCGGCAAATGTGACCTACGACCTTTCCGGTCGTCGCATTACGCTCGTAAACCGTCCGGGTCTCTACATTGTCAATGGCAAGAAAGTTTTGCAGAAATAGTATCAAGACTTCCTTTGCAATAATCAAAATCCGGGAAGGGCGCAATGCGCTTTTCCCGGATTTTTTCTCCTTTTCCCTTCGCGCGCGTATATATATAATATTGTGTATCCTCTTTAATTTGAAAAAAGTTGCCTTTCTTATAAGAAAAAAAGGTGAAAGGCTTTTGTGTTATAAGAAAAGTTCGTACTTTTGCAATCGCTAAACGGGGGAACGCTCTCGGGAAGCAAAGAAGAAAAGAGTTCTTTGAAACAATTTCCATAACAGATTCGACAGAGAAGTACAAGAGACAGCATCCTCGCTTTTTTAGAAGAGCGAAGATAGAAGTCGGCACCGTCAATTGATTACAGAATGAGTGCTTAAAGAGAGACTCTCCACGAAGGTGAACATACGAAAACTTAAAGCAAATCCGGCCGAGGCAGACAATTCAGAATAAAAGAAAAAAATATATTTACAATGAAGAGTTTGATCCTGGCTCAGGATGAACGCTAGCTACAGGCCTAACACATGCAAGTCGAGGGGC
>SFFY01000093.1 GCA_004556745.1 Bacteroidales bacterium
AAGCAAATTTCAGGATGCACTCAATCTATATCGTTTCGACAAAAAACTACGCCTTTTCCTCTTTAACGAGATAGAAAAGGTGGAGATTGCTCTTCGCAGCACTCTTGCAAACCTTGTGGCAGAGGAAACTGGCAATATATTCTGGATGACAGACGAGACCTTGTTTGCTAATAGTGACAAGTTCAGACGAACCACTCTGGAGCACTCGGTGCTAAAGACGGATGAACCATAATATATACAAAAAGAAAATAAAGGTGTGACAATATATTTTGCACACCTTTATTCATGTTTTTTTGTAGTATCATTTCAATTGCTGTCCGGCGGCATTATACAGTGCACCGCCATCGACCTTTATTACAATCCTGCCGCCGGGGGTGATGATGACGCGTGCGCGGCCTGTGGGAGCCTGCTCCGCCACGGCCTGCCCTATGGCAGTTGGCGTACCGATGGTCTCGTATGCACCGAGGTCGGGGGCTGCGCCTGAATACGTTATGGCAGGCACCGGGAGGCCGAGGTATTCCGTGGCATCCACCGCCTTGCCCGTGTCTATAAGCGCGTCGGCAGTGAGCGTGGCGTTGTTGTAGCCCTTTGCCGTGGCACCCTTCTTGATATGTGCGAAGGTTATCACGGGAAGGTTGTCGTTAGCATCGCGCGGAGCGATGAGCTGCGTATGGTCAAGGCTCTCGAAGAGTTCCGGCGAGGCCTTGTGGAAGTTGCTGTTCGCCACGCTGAGTCCCTCGAGCGTCCACGCTGAGTCCCTCGAGCGTCTCGTCCACCTCGAAGCGTCCGTAGTCGCCCTGCTTGCCGTGCTCCGAAGGCTTTGCCTCGCCGCTGCTGCTGCGTTTGTCCTTCAGGTCGTTGTCGTTGATGGCAATGCAGTTGTTGAGCTCCACCTTATGCCCCGCCGCGGTGTTTATAGTCTCATAGATGCGGTAGGAGTAGGACTTTGCGCCTATGGAGGTGAGCGTCATGCCAGTGCAGTTGTTCAAGATGATGTCGCCCGAGTTATGGTTCTGGTCGAAGCCCTTCGCCTTGTTGCATATAGCGAGACAGCGGTTCATATATACGTTCATCGCCCCTTGGTCCGAGCCGCATTTGAAGCCGTTGCCATTGCCGTTGGAGGCTATGGTGTTCTCGTCGAGGAAACCGTTCTTATAGGCTATGCAGTTATCGAGTATTATAGTCTGGTTGTCACCGAAGGCACCGTCTTTTTTGTAGAACACATCCCATCCGTCATCGCTGTTGAGGAACGCGCGGCAACCGAAGAAGTAGTTTCCCGTGCCCACAGAAATCTTCGGAGCGAAGCCATCGGCGTCACCCTGGCCCTCGTCGCAGTTGAGGTACGCGTCGCAGTTTATTACATAGTTATACTCCGCCATGTTCTTCATCTGCAGTCCCGTATCGCCGTTTTTGTAGAAATGGCACGCCTCTATTATGTTGTCATGCGCCTGGTCGGTGGCCTTCGCTATGTCTGAGGAGGAGCCGCCCGTGGGTTTGTTGCGCTCTATGAGCATACCGTTGTCGCTGGCGTTTGTTATGTCGATATGGTAGAAATACCAGTACGACGATGTCAGGCGCACACCCTGATAGGGATTGTCGCTGTGTCCGTGAGCGGGGTGTTCGCAGTTTATCACGGCGCGTCCGCCAAGGCACACCATAGCGTTGTAGTTGTCGTGCGTACCGTTGCGGTTGTCAATGTTGATGCGCTCCGTAGGACGATACTCCCCCGGCGCGAGGATAATTGTAGTGCCGGGCTCCACCGCCTTGTCCACGGCGAGCTGAATACTCTTCAGAGGTGTACCGGGCGTTGCCCCGTCGTTAGTGTCGAGACCGTCAGGGGCGACGTATATCCTCGGTCCGCTGCCGAAGATATTAGTGTGCAGGAGCGAGAAATCCTGCCTTATGTCAAAGGCGTGCGTCTCGTCCTTAGGGTTGTCGGGGTTCTCCGGCGACGTGGTGCCGCCGCCCGTATTGCCACTGTCGGGCGTGTCGCCCACGGAGAGGCTGTAGAAATACATTCCACCGGGAATGGTAATCTCCACCGCGCCGTCGCCGGCAATCTCCGATAGCGCCGTGACGTGCGTCTTCCCCGATGTGGCAGGCAGCGGCGTGACGAGGTTTTTCACTATCGGCGTGCGTGTAGCGGTGCTTTTCGATGTCATATACTCCACCTTCACCCATTCTCCCTTCTTGCGGTCAGGTATAATCATAGTACACTGGTCGCCGAGCCATAGCGACTTCGTCTCTCCGCCTATCCTCAGGTTGCCCGCCGTGTTTTCCGGCACGGTGAAGCGCAGTCCCGCGGTAACGGTCAGCTCCTGTCCCGCTGCCGTCGCCGCCTCGTCAGCGAGGGAGGGGGTGAAGCAGAAGCGGCTCTTGCCGTCGGTAATCCATCGGCTGTCGGTCGCTATTGCGGCGGCGTCCGCGGCAGGCACGGCGACGAAGCTCCATAGCGTTGCCTGCGACTCCAGCGCATCCTCTGTCTGTGCTAAAGCGCAATAAATACCAAAGATACTCATCGCCAGTACAATAAAAAATCTTTTCATTTAATTTTTAGTATTAGTTGTTAGTTGTTAGTTGTTAGTATGTGGGTATAATAATTTTCTCCACTATATCCTCCTCACTGATGTTGTTCATGCAGGCGAAGTCGCCGCGGCGGCAGGGCTGCTTGCCGAAGACGGAACAGGGACGGCAGGGCAGGGGCAGCTGCACGCAGTCGGAAACACTCTGTCCCCATCCGAGGAAACCGGCGTAGGGGTGTGTGGCTCCCCACACGCTCACCACACGGGTGCCCACAAGACTGGCGAGGTGCATATTGGCGGAGTCCATGGTGAGCATAACGTCAAGGCGCGACATCAGTTGCAGCTCCCGACGCATGGAGCGCAGACGCGACGATGCTGCCACCACCGTGCCGCTCCACTGGTTCTGCCACCGTTCCATCAGCTCTTTCTCCTCGCCTCCGCCGCCAAAGAGAAACAGCCTTACGCCGCCTCTCTCCGCCAGCCTCGCCACCACGCGCTCTGTCTTTTCCACTGGCAGCACCTTACCACCGTGGGCGGCGAAGGGGGCGATGCCTATGAGCCTCACACCATCCTTTCCTATCATCTCTGCTACTTCTGTGTCAATGTCGCTGAACGATATTACGGGCTTGCCGTTAAGTATATTCTCCGCAGCTTTTCCGCCCTCGCCATACAGTCCAAGGCGGCGCAGCACGTCGCGGTATTTGTCAAACGAGGTAGTAAGCTGCCTCATAACCTTCTTCCCCTCCGGCGCCGTCAGCTCACGCCTCGCCGCCCTTTCCTTGTCAATCCGCTCCACGCGGTAGCCGGCAAGACGGAAGCGCATGGTGAGGTAATGCGTGCGCAGAACCCCGTGCATATCCGCCACATAGTCGAAACGCATGGCGTGCAGCTCTCTGAAGAGCCTTGCCAGCCCCTTCACGCCGCGGTATTCGCCTTTCACGTCCGCCCCAATGAAGCGCACATTCCCTGCCAGCCCCTCGAAAAGCGGCGCGCAAGACGGCTTCGACAGCACCGTTACCTCCACGTCTGGCACGGTGAGCACCAGCTCCTTCACTATCGGTGCCAGCATCGCCACATCTCCAAGAGCGGAGAAGCGTATCATGAGTATTTTCCTCATTATCCTAAATTCCGCAGTACTTTAGTTTAACTTTCTTTTTAAGTTCCTGGGCAACAAAATATT
>SFFY01000094.1 GCA_004556745.1 Bacteroidales bacterium
CGGCGGGCGATGGTATGCCTTTGAAGAACGTCTGGACGCCTTCATCTGGGGCTTCGATGTTGAATCGCGCGAGTCGCAGGAGGGCACCGCACGCATAAATGAAGCTCGCGATGAGCCCAAAGATACCGGCTTCGTTGAGTGCAAAGCCGTAGATCAGGAGCGCGGGGGCGATCCCGAAACTGACGCAGTCGGAGAGGCTGTCGAGCTCCATGCCAAATTTCGTCGACGTCTTTGTCCAGCGAGCGACTTTGCCGTCGAAAGTGTCGAAGACGATGCTGCCGATAATCGCGATTGCCGCGTATTGGAGCAGCAGTAGCCGTTCATCGCCTTGGAGTGCTTGCGATTTGAAGACGAAAGACATCGACAAGAACGCGCAAAAGACCGATCCCAAGGTGACGAGGCTCGGCAATGCAAAGCGCGCTTTTTTAATCTTTTTAATTCTCCCTTCTACCATGCGAGAAAAATCCTTTTAGTCGTATACCTACGACATATCTATGCGCATGGCAACTATTTGAACCCCCATTGAAATTAGAGAACACGATGGCAGACTTCATCATCACGACAGATCGTTCGCTTCCTCTTGCACTTGGCCAATCTTGGACGCCAGTGTATTCGACGTCGCGTTATTGTTTGGCGATCGAGGCGACGCCTACGCCGCACGATATTGCCCATCTCTATGAGTCGCCCTATATCGTCGTGGCGTTGTCGCATACCGATACGCCGCGCGACGTATGGCGAGCGATGCGATCGCCCAAAGACGGCGATAGTCGTCATTTTATCGACGCGCTCGGCGTTTGTGCGGGCATTGTATGGAATACCGAGACCGATGAATTTTGCGTCTTTCGCGACAAATTCGGATGGATTCCGATATTGGCGACGGAATATGGCGACTATTTGAGCATCACATCGTCGCCGCAGGCGCATGCACATATCAATGCGCAGCGCGATATCGATGAGAATTGGTTTGCGCGGTTTCTGTATGGATCGAACGAGACGCGGCGCAATGACGTCTGGCGTCAAACGTCGCGGCTATATCCGGGCGAAGTGAGGCTTTGGGGCGGGAGTGATTTAGGGGCGTTTTTGGATCCGTTTGGCGATGGCCGAGGGAGCGGGGGCGTGGAGAACGGTGTCGATGCGCGTTCGGATATGTATTGGCATCGTCGTCGTTATGCGCCGTTAGATATTTCGTTCGACGAGGCAGTCGAAGCGTTACGGGCATGTCATGCGCGTGCGATTGGTCGGATACCGACGACGAAGCCGCCGGTTTTTACGCTATCGGGTGGGCTCGATTCGACGAGCATCGTTGCCGCATACGCGCGAGCGACGGGGGCGACGCGCGAGCACCCGATCGAAACGTTTTCGCTCTTGTCGTCGCGACATGCGTCGTGCGATGAATCGACCGAAATCGACGTCTTGGCGCAGGCGTTGCCCATCACGGCGCATCGCCTCGATATGGGGTCGAGAACCGACATCGGCGACGATGTGATCGCTTCGAATGCTCATGGCTATGGGCCGATATGTAGCCCAGGGCTCGAAATCAACCTCTGGACTTATCGCCAAATGGCGCCGCAGCCCTACAGCCGTACGATCATCACTGGGTATGGTGGCAACTTCATCGTCAAAGCGCGTGTCGAAGCCATATTGGGCGATTTATGGAAATATAGAAAATTTGGCGAACTATTGAACTATGCGAATAATGTTCGCTTTTCGACATATCGATATTTGGCAAAACGATATATTACATATTTATTGGCAAAGTATTTTGGCATACATAAAACGAACACGAGTGAAGCAATCGTTCGGAAAGTATGCAATCGCGAATTTTGGATGCGCAATGAAAATCCGATGTTTGACAATATATTCACATCGACGCAATACCAAGAGCGAGCATCTATGCCGCTTTGCGACGAATGGGAATATATGATGCGAGCGATTGATATAACGGCACGAATGTCGAAACAATACTTTTACGATCCGTTATTCGATGCAGAATTATACGATTTTTGTGCACAAATACCGCCGCATTATTGGGATTATGGCGGCAAAGACAGGGCAGTATATCGGGCGGCATTTATGCCACTTTTGCCCGAGGCGATACGAACGCACCCGAAAGTTCAATCATTCGACGAAGCAATCGTCGATATCGTGAACAAAAACATGGCGCGATTTGGCGTCGATTTCAATGTTGCAAGTCGCGACCCGTCGATCATCGATCGAACGGAGCTGAAAAAGATGCAAAGCGATTTCGTCGAACGTCGCCAGACGGAGCATTTGAGCGACGTATGGCGCCCGACAGCTGTCGATTGGTGGTTGCGCGCGTAGCGCGCCCCAGAAGTCGTGTTTGTCTCTTTCATGGGTGAAAGAGACAAACTATGGGGTAGGGTTGGGCTATTTCATGGGTGAAAGAGACAAACTATGGGGTAGGGTTGGGCTATTTCGGGAGTGAAAGAGACAAACTATGGGGTAGGATTGGGCTATTTCATGGGTGAAAGAGACAAACCATGGGGTGGGGTTGGGCTATTTCATGGGTGAAAGAGACAAACCATGGGGTGGGGTTGGGCTATTTCATGGGTGAAAGAGACAAACTATGGGGTGGGGCTACTCGCGCCCCTGACCTCATTCCCGGCCTATCGGCCCCCCCCTCTCCATAAATGGAGAGGGGGGGAATTGGGTTGGAGTGGGGCTAGAGGGCGTATTGAGCCCCGAATGGGGCGAAATAGCCCGACAAAGAGGGCGTATTGAGCCCCGAATGGGGCGAAATAGCCCGACGAAGAGGGCGTATTGAGCCCCGAATGGGGCGAAATAGCCCGACAAAGAGGGCGTATTGAGCCCCGAATGGGGCGAAATAGCCCGACAAAGAGGGCGTATTTGGCGCAACTTTGCGCGCCCGTATGCAGAAGGCATAGGGCGCGTTTAGGCGGAGTCGGGGTGGGAGAGTCGCGGGGCGTGTGCGCGATTAGCGTTCGATCCCGGTGAAATAGAGTGCGACGTTTTCGAATTCGGCGATGGCGTTGGCTCGTTTCATGAGCATGAGGCCGGCGAGGCCTGCGCTGCCCGTGGCCGATGGGGTGATTTGCGTGTGCGTATGCGCGAGTTTGTGGGCATCGGCGAGTAGCGTTTCGTCGGCGACGAGTGGGATGCCGCCGGTGCGTAGCATGGTGCAAACGATGTTGTACCAGTCGTAAGTTTCGTCGTCGAGAATGCCGTGTGCGATGGAGTGTGGAGCGTCTTCCCAGGGCCACATGAAGAGGTGTTTGTTGGCGGCGGCGTATCGGACGGCGGATTGAACGGCGGTGGAGTCCCAAGCGGCGCGAATGCAGTCTGCCATGACGAGGAGTTGTGCGATGTTTTCGGCGCTGTGGTCGTTGGCGCGTTGTTCGAACGATAGGTCGTCTTGGTAGGCGTTGAGTTGTGGGAATGGTTTGTCGTGTAGTCGAGCGTCGATGACGCGGACGAGTCGGTCGTAGGCGCGAGCGAGTGGGAATGCGCCGCGCGTTTGGACGGTGTGGAATCGCGGTAGAACGGCGAGGGGCTCGTGTCGCATGACTTCTGCGAGAGCTTGTGCGGAGCTCGAGGCGAGTGCGCCGCCGCCGACTTGAACGAACATGTGGTGGCATGTTTGGTTTTCGGCGTGCCATCGGTCGAAGATTTCGTATGCGAGTGTTTCGCCGCCTTCGATGGTGAGCCCGTTGTCGGGTCCTTGGCATGTGAAAGGGATGGCGCCGTTGGCGACGGCTTCGAGAGAGCGGAGGTAGCATGGGTCGCCCAATTCGCCTTCGCGTCGCTCGCAGATGTGCAAGTGAGCGCCGAGCGTTTTGAGCCGTTCGACGACGCTGGGTTCGGCGTCGGTTGGGATGAAGACTTCGAGTTGTGCGCCTGCGGCTTTGCAGACGACGGCGGCGGCTAGTGCGGCGTTTCCGCAGCTGGCGATGGCAAATGGGGCTTTGAGGGAGGCGGGCGAGAGATTGAGCAAGACGCCGAAGAGATGGCGTGCTTTGTGCGAGCCTGCGACGTTGTGTGTTTCGTCTTTGACGAAGAGTTTTTGGAGCGGATCGAGACCGATGGCGTTGGCCAGGTTGGTTTCGATGGTCAGGGGAGTTTCGGCGAAGCCCGTGCCGTCGATGGCTTGGAGTGCGCCGTCGAGTCGGGCGATGCGCTCGAGGTAGTCTATGTCGGTGTGGTGCGAATTGAGGCAACGGTGATAGCCCAAGAGGCGGTGGCGATAGCGAACGAATGGATTGTTCGAATCTTCGAGTTTACTGCGTTGCCAGAGTGGCGTCGTGACGACGTGTTTTTTCTGAAGGATATGGTTGACTTCGGGCATGCATTCGCGATTTGGACACGAAAAAGTCGCCGAATCATAGGCGTGTACGCGCGTTCCACAGCCGATACAAGACATATAATGGTGCTGAGGTATCATGAAGCCTCCGAGGAATGTTGAAATGCCAAAGGTACCGAGTGCGCACACGGAGGCGTCTCTGGTACCTCAAAATTCGAATCGTATTTACAACGAATTCGGACGACTCGCAAACCCGAATCACCTTAAAAAGATCCCCTGACCTCACCCCCTAGCCCTCTCTCCATAAATGGAGAGAGGGAATAGACGCCCGCCGCGGCGGGCGTTTGACCTCACCCCCGGCATATTGGCAACCCCCTCTCCATAAATGGAGAGGGGGGCATTTGTGGTGGGCAGGGGCAAGGAGAGGGCGGAAGGGAATTATTGATTCACGATTTTTGCTCTGAAGACGCCTTTAGTCGTTTCGTAGGCGACGAATTGGGCGTCGTAGCTGATCGAACCGCGGAGTCGGATTTCTTTTGATGGATTAGAAATCGTGCGGCGCGAATGGGTTTTGAGGTCGATCAAGACGAGGTTTCCCGAGGTGAAATCGTCGCCGTCGTCGGTGGTGACGGCATAGATGAGGTAGCGGCCGTCGGGCGAGAAGCTCGGATCGGTGCCTTTTTCGCCGATGTAGACGACGGCGTTTTGTTCGATGTCGAAGACGTGGACGCCCGTCGTCAGGCCGTTGAAGACGACGAATTTTTCGTCGGGCGACAACATGGGCGAATAGTATCGGTCGGCCGATGTATCGGAAATCGCCTGCAGCGTCTCGGTATCTTTGCGCACGAGGATGATGATATCGTCGGCGTCGTAGGTGAAGTATTTCGATTCGGAGAGGCGTTTTTTCGCGCGCAGTGTCGCTTTTTTATTGCCCAATTTGAGTTTGAGCATTTGGCCATCGTGGAAGAAGGGCTTGTCGGCTTGGCGCATTGAGATGTTGTCGGCGTCGTCCCAGGTGACGTAAGTCGAGACGTCTTGACCGCGCATGATTTCGTGGTCTGTTTTTTCGTGGCGCGACCATTGGATGAGTCGTTTTGGCGTTTCGCCTTTTTCGGGGCTAAACAAGACGACTTTGTCGCCGTTGGGCGAAATCGAAGGGAATTTCGTGTTTGTGCTGATTTTCGAAATTTCGGTCAATTTTGCCTCGGGAACATCGGAGATAGTCCACATATTTGCCGCGTCGAGCGCGATCATTTCGCCATCGACGGGCAAACGGAGACCGGGTTTTCGATCGACGTGAACGGGGGCTTCGACGCGTTCACGCGCGGGGAGTATGGCTTGCGCGGGGACGAGATCGGTGACTTGGATTTGTTCTTTGGCTTGGGTTTGTTCTTTTGCCTGACCGCGTTCGAGCGCTTGATTATGGGTTTGCGCTTGATTTTGGGTTTGTGCTTGATTC
>SFFY01000014.1 GCA_004556745.1 Bacteroidales bacterium
GAGGTAAATACCCTTTTTCCTATAATAACGAGTAGAGAAGTGGACTGGGAGAGAGAAGTTAAACAGCGTCGCTCTCGCGATGCCGCCGCTCGGGCGGGGTAAGATTAAAGCTTTCGGGATTATATTGCGCTCCAAAGCTCAAATCAACGCCGGCATCAAGCAGTTGTCGGGCAAGGGCGGGCTTTCCGCGAAAACCGTGCACCGTCCACTGCGTGGAAGGGCGGAGCGACCGGCGCAACTGAAGCAAGGCATCCCAAGCACGGACGATGTGGAGCGTGACGGGCAGGCAGAAACGCTCCGCTAAAGCAATTTGCGCCTCAAAGATTTCTATTTGCACCTCCTCCGCGCCGCCGCGCAGCCTGTCCAAACCACATTCACCGAGCATCACCACTTGCGGATGCGCCAAAAGGCGCGGCAGGCCCTGCAACTGAACGCGGGCATCTGCCTCGTCGGCCGTAGCCCAAGGATGCACGCCGGCGGCATAAAGCGCACCCTCACGCGGCTCGAAAGCGTCGGGACGGCGCAGCACGTCGGCGGGCAGGCAAATAATGGCTTCGCCCGCAGGAGCATCAAGGCGGTGGGTGTGAAAGTCGAACATCGGAAGGGAGTAAACGAGTAGACGAGTAAACAAGTAGACAAGTAAACGAGTAGACAGAAATTCGTTTACGGCACGGGGTCGTAGCCGCTGCCGCCCCAAGGATGGCAACGCAGGATGCGGCGCACGGCAAGGTAGAGCCCTTTGACGGGACCGTGGCGGCGCAGCGCCTCAACGGCGTATTGCGAGCAAGTGGGGGTGAAACGGCACGCCGGGGGCGTGAGGGGAGAAACAAAACGTTGGTAGAACCGTATCGGCGCTACCAACAGCAAAACAAAAAAATCGCGGATTTTCTGAATAATAAGGTTCATGCCATCTCTTGAAACATAATAACGCCCTTACCTCTGTTCGGTAAGGCGCACAAGAAGGTTCTGCATCTTAGACATCACGAACTTGGTGGGCAGGGGGCGGTCGGCCAGCCAAACGAAAGCAAGGTGAAGACATTCGCCCTCGGCAAGACTATCTAAAAGAATGTGCTTGTTGAGCCTATAAGCCTCGCGCATCTGCCTCTTGGCGCGGTTGCGGTCTACGGCGTGGTGCAGCCTCCGCTTCGACACGCTCATCAGCACCTTCACTGGCACGCTCCCCGTCTCGGCCGCGCCGACTACCACGCGCAACGGATAGGCCGACAGCGACTTGGTGCCTGCCGAGAAGAGCCGCTCTATGTCTCTTTTCAGACAAAGATGCTCCGCCTTGGGGAATTTATACTGATGAGACATTTTCAAAATGATGTGAGACGTAAGCAGCGAGACGCGAGCCGCGCAACCCGTCTACTTATTCACTTTATCAAGATACAGGTCAATGGCGGCCGTCATGGAACGCGCCTCAACCGTGGGGGCTTCAAGGTCTAAGCGGAACCCTGCTTCGTCCAGCGCCTTTGCTGTGCTCTTGCCAAAGCAAGCCAGGCGCGTGTCGCCCTGAACGAAATCGGGGAAATTCTTTTGCAGCGACTCGACGCCGGCAGGCGTGAAGAGCACAATCATGTCGAAGTCGAAAGGCTTGTCCTGCGGATAGTCGTTGCGCACGGTGCGATACATGACGCACTCGGTGTGGTTAAGTTTCTTCTCTTCCAGCAAGCGGTGCACCTCGTCGCCCGCCACGTCGCTCTGCGGCACAAGGTATTTCTCGTTCTTATGCTTCACCATCATCGCCACCAAATCGGCGAGTTTGCCCGTTGCGCCGCAAAACACCTTGCGCTTGCGGTACTGCACGTATTTCTGTATGTAATAGGAAACCGTTTCGGAAATGGCAAAGTATTTCATCGTTTCGGGAATGGCTACGCGCATCTCCTTGCAAAGGGTGAAGAAGTTGTCGATGGCGTGGCGCGAGGTGAACACGATGGCCGAGTAATCGAGCACCTGAATCTTCTGCTGGCGAAACTCCTTGGGCGTGAGGCATTCCACCTTAATGAAGGGGTGAAACACAAACTCTACGCCGTGCTTCGCTGCAATGTCAAAATAGGGAGACTTCTCCGTGGTCGGTGCCGGTTGGGAAACAAGTATTTTTTTTACCATGAATACCTTTGAACGCTTAGATATTTTGTGTTGCAGGGTTTTGCTTATGCTTGTGCCGCTCTCCATTACCCCGCCTTCGCCTCGGCGAATATGCATATTTATAATTCAATCGCGGCTAAATAGCCCGTCAAAACATGCAACGAACGCCATAAAATAACCAAGGGAGCAATTTCAAGCGTGCAAAAGTACAAAATTAAATGCACCCAACCGAAAGCGTAACCGAAAAATATGCAAAAACACTTATAAGCAAGTAGGGTTTCGATGAATAAAAAGGTAAAAAGGAACGATGTTTGCGCCAAAGCAAAGTCCAAATCGAAGTAAACGACCAAGAGCACCAAGGGAAAAAGAAAGATGCCCGTCAGGAAGATACACAGGTTGGCGGCATCGGTCCAGCGGCGGTTGCTCGCGGCATCGAAGAACACGTTATCGACGAATCGCTGTAAAAGCATTTTCAACCAATAACAGGCAATGCATAACAATACAGCGCCGCCGAGGATATAATAAGGCGACACCTTTCCGCAGGTTTCGGGCAACCGTTCCACGGCATAGTCGTAAAAGAGAATGCCAAGCAGGAAAGAGGTTTGGAAAACGAGAAAGAATTTACCGCGCAGGCTATTGTCTTCCTGCGTGGTGAGCCGCTCGCTACGGCTGCCCTTATGGAAGAAATCTTTCAAGGCAGCCGACAGGAAACGGCGCGAATAGGCGGTGACAAATGCCACCAAGAAGAAACTAAGCAGCAGGAAGGAGGTAACAATATCGTCCGTCCTGAAACAATAAGGCAGCGGCTCGCCAGCCATGCCCTCGGGGTTATAAGAGGTTATCTCCCCGTAATGCAGAAAAGTGCTGTCGGACGCGCCGGTCGGCGGCATATTCCCAAAGCGCAGCAGTCCGCGCTGCCACTGCGCCGTGTCGAGCGCAGCAGGATACATCTGCAACGGCTCGCCGGCGGGCAGCGGCGTGATGTCTGCCGGGGCGGCAGGCACAGTGTCGCAAACCACAGGTGGCACTATCTGCAAAGAATCTTGATACATCTTTTGGGGTTAAGGGAAATAGACATCTAAATATTTTGTCACAGGGCGGCGAATTTCCTAATCGGTTCTTTAAGCGGCGGGGTCTCCACAGCGAGGCGCAAAGCCTCTTCGGGCGTGGCAGCCACCTGCCACAGCGTGGCGTGCAGGCTACTCATGAACTGCTGCTCCACGGCCTGCTCGAGTTGGCGGAGCAAGGGCGAGAAATAGTTCTGCGTGTTGAGCACAATGATGGGCTTCATATACAGCCCAAGCTGCTTCCACGTGATGATTTCCAAGAGTTCTTCCAGCGTGCCCACGCCGCCCGGCAAGGCGATGCAGGCATCCGAGAGTTCCGCCATGCGCTCCTTGCGTACGTGCATGCTCTCGGTGACGACGAGGCGCGTCATGCCTTTGTGCTGCCAGCCTTGGTCGATCATGAATTGGGGGATAACTCCCACCGCCTCACCGCCCGCAGCGAGACAGGCATCGGTAGCGGCGGCCAACAGCCCCGTGCGCCCCGCGCCGTTCACGAGCGTATGCCCGCCCTCGGCAACAAGCCGCCCCAAGGCAGCCGCGTCGCGCACGAAACACTCGGGCGACCGGCCGCTTGAAGCGCAATAGATTGTAATGTTCATATTTTATTTAGAAAAAAATCAAAGTCCGAACGCCGCTTTGACTTGTTCCACGTAGTCAAGCTTTTCCCAAGTGAAGAGTTCTACCTCCACGGTCTTGTCGGGCACGCCCGGGGCAGAAAACGTCTTGACAACGGTTTGCGGCTCACGGCCTACGTGGCCGTAGGAAGCCGTTTCCTCGTAAATGGGACGGCGCAATTTGAGGCGCTGCTCGATGGCGTGGGGCGTGAGCGTGAAGATTTGCTTCACTTTCTCGGCAATCTCGCCGTCGGAAAGAGCCACGTGCGACCGGCCGTAGGTATTCACGTAAACGCTCACCGGCTCTGCCACGCCGATGGCATAGCTTAACTGCACGAGCATCTCATCGGCCACGCCGGCAGCCACCATATTCTTGGCGATGTGGCGGGCGGCATAGGCTGCCGAGCGGTCTACCTTCGAGGGATCCTTGCCTGAGAAAGCGCCGCCGCCGTGTGCGCCGCGGCCGCCATAGGTGTCCACAATAATCTTACGGCCTGTCAGACCCGTGTCGCCGTGCGGGCCGCCGATGACGAACTTGCCTGTGGGGTTCACGTAATATTTAATATTGGGATTGTCGAAGAGGCGCAGCACCTCAGGGGTATTGACGCGCTCACGCAGCAATCGGGGAATGAGAATCTCCTTAACGTCGCGGGCGATGCGCTCGCACATGGCGGCATCTGCGGCAGCGGGGTTTGCGGGGTCGGTGATAAACTCATCGTGCTGCGTGCTGACCACAATGGTATCGATGCGCTGCGCACGGCCTTCGTCGTCGTACTCAATGGTCACCTGACTCTTGGAGTCGGGGCGGAGGTAAGTCATTTCCTTACCCTCGCGGCGTATATCGGCCAGCACGGAGAGAATCTCGTGTGCCAGGGCAAGGGGCAGGGGCATATAAGTGTCGGTTTCGTTGCAGGCGTAGCCGAACATCATGCCTTGGTCGCCGGCACCCTGTTCTTGCGGTTCTGTGCGGTCAACGCCGCGGTTGATGTCTGCGCTCTGCTCATGGATGGCCGTGAGGATGCCGCAACTTTCGGCCTCAAACTTATAGGCGGCCTTGGTGTAACCGATGCGGGCAATGGTGCGGCGCACCACGTCCTGAATGTCTACGTAGGCCTCCGACTTTACCTCGCCTGCCACAACCACCTGCCCCGTCGTGACGAGGGTTTCGCAGGCAACTTTCGAGTTAGGGTCGAAAGCCAGGAACTGGTCAAGCACGGCGTCTGAGATTTGGTCAGCCACTTTGTCGGGATGCCCTTCCGACACGGATTCAGAAGTGAATAAGTAAGCCATATCAAAAAGATGTTTTTGGGAAATGTGAATAAAAAAATGCCTGTTCCGCGGCATCGTTGCGGGAGAACAGGCAGTGGGCGATATGGTTGCCGGGCTGATGTTGTCTGCCGCATTGCAGCGGCTGCGCCCAAGCTTCGTTTTAGCATTATTTTTGAGAGGTTGCAAGCAGTCAAATCTTTCCTCTGTCTGTTTTCGCCTGCAAAGTTACGCATACTTTGCTTATAAGCAAATAGATTTTTGCTTTTTTAGTTACGAGTAAACGAGTAGACAAGTAAACGAGACAAGTTGCTGATAAAAATGATTTAGCAAAACATCTCTATCTCGTCTACTTGTTTACTTGTCTACTCGTTTACTAAAACGTTTTTATTATTCCAAAAGCCGCACTTCCTTGTAAGATAAAAGAAAAAGCCCTACCTTTGTTGGTTTAACCCGTATGCGCACAGAAATGGAACTGCTACTGCATTACGTTTGGCAACAAAAGCTTTGGCCAAGCACGCCGCTCGCCACTACCGACGGCCAACCCGTAGACATCATCGACCCGGGACTGCACAACCGCAACGCCGGCCCCGACTTCTTCAACGCCAAAATCAAAATCGGCGGCACGCTGTGGGCAGGCAACGTGGAAATCCACGAGAAAGCCACCGACTGGTTTGCCCACCGCCACCACCTTGACCCTGCATACAACAACACAATCCTGCACGTCGTGGGCGCGGACGGCGCAAAGGCCGAAACGGCCGACGGACGCACGCTGCCGCAACTTGTGCTGCCTGTGCCGGCTCATATCTCCCAAAACTACAAGCAGCTTTTGGAGGAAGAGAAATACCCGCCCTGCTACAAAGTCATTCCTTCCGTCGCCCCCATCAACGTGCACCGCTACCTGAGCGCGCTTACCGTGGAACGGCTCGAAGAAAAGACGCTGCGCATCGGCGAATACCTGAAACGCACGGGCGGCGACTGGGAACGCACCGCGTTCATCGCCTTGGCGCGGGGCTTCGGGTTCGGCACGAATGCCGACGCCTTTGAGCAATGGGCCTTGGGCATCGAGCCGCAGGCCATCGGCAAGCACCGCGACAACCTGCTGCAAGTGGAAGCGTTCTTCATGGGGCAGGCAGGGCTTTTGGACGGGGCGCAGGGCTGCGAGGACGAGTACTTCCGCCTCTTGAAAAGGGAATACGATTTTCTGAAAAGCAAATTCTCGCTCACGCCGATGGACGCCACGCGCTGGCGGCTGATGCGGCTGCGCCCACAAAACTTCCCCATCGTGCGCCTCTCGCAACTGGCGGCGCTCTACCACAAAGGCGCCACTTCGCTCTCGCGCATCGTCGAGACACCCGATGCCGACGGCCTGCGCAGCCTGTTCCGCACGGCGGCCACCGACTACTGGCAAGACCATTACCATTTCGGGCACGCCTCTCCCCATAGCGCGAAAACGCTGCAAGCCGCCTCGCTCGACCTTTTGCTCATCAACGTTGCCGCGCCCCTGCTCTTCGCCTATGGCCGCTACCTTGCCGACGATGCCTTGTGCGAACGCGCCTTTGCGCTGCTCGAAAGCATCAAACCTGAAAAGAACTTCATTACGCGCAGCTGGGCAGCGGCCGGCATCACCCCGCAACACGCCGCCGACTCTCAGGCTCTCTTTCGCCTGAAAATGCACTATTGCGACCGCAAGGACTGTCTGCGCTGCGCTTTCGGCGCTGAATACCTCCGCGCCGTGCCTAAACCTTAACCGACTGTCTGCTTAAAAGCTTTTCTATTTATGGAAAAATATATCTTTTCTTTGGAAATGAAGGTGCGCGATTACGAATGCGACCTTCAAGGCATCGTGAACAATGCCAACTACCAGCACTACATCGAGCATACGCGCCACGAGTTTCTGCGTTCCGAGGGCATCAGCTTCGCCGCCCTGCACGAGCAGGGCACGGATGCCGTCGTGGCGCGTCTGCAAATGGCGTTCAAAACGCCTTTGCGCAGCGGCGACAGTTTCGTGTCGCGCCTTGCCCTGCGCAAGGAGGGCATCAAGTATGTCTTCGTGCAGGACATCTTCCGCCTGCCCGACAACAAGCCCGTTATCCGCTCCACCGTCGAGACGGTCTGCCTCGTCAACGGCCGCCTTGCCGAAAGCGTGGAACTGAATGAGCGGTTCGGCAAATATTTTTAATTTGGCCGCCTTATAGGCAAGCACCTTATAAAAACATAAAAACCGATGATGCGCCGTTATGCGGTTCGTCATCGGTTTTTGTTTGAAACGTATTAGTTCTATCGCATTAAAGGGCAAGGCGCAATCTAATATATTTATGCGAATGTTGCCCGTATCAGAGAGAAAAAGCGAGGAAATCTTTGTTTTCATACATTGCAGCAGCGACGCTCATACGTGACCGCAAAAATTTTAAGCAAGATATTTTTTACTAAGCCCGAGCTATTTTTCCCTGTCTGCGCAGAAAGTTTTTCCCGCCATATATGATATTTTTTATTCAAAGGTTTTGAATATATATTACAAACTTTGTAATATATATTACAAAGTTTGTAACAAGCGTTAGAAACTTTGTAACAAAAACTTTCAAGGGGATAATGAAAAATGTCTGCGCGGAGAGGGAAAATTTGCAGGCGGCAAACAAAATTTTTTCGGCAGAAACGAAAGGCCGTCTGCCGTGAGCACATCGGCGGCCTGCGCAGATAGTTGCTCCGCACTGCCTTTCGAGAGAAAAAAAGCGGCGGAACGTGCCTTTCTGCTAAGATAATAGGCAAAAGCCGCAACGGCAAAGGTGTTTTTTGCTTAATTTTGCATCAAATCTTATCTTAACTCAGTTCACACGATGCTCTGCCCTATCGCGCTTTCATTGCTTAAAGGTCTGACACAAAAGCATATGCGTGAGATTTACGACGTATATGCTTCCGCCGAAGAGGCTTTTGCCGACCTCGGCAGGCAGTACCCGCCGCTCTCCCAGGCACTGGCTTCGGGCAAGAACGCCGCCATGGAACAGGCGAAGCGTGAACTGGATTTCTGCGAACGCCATGCCATTCGCATACTGACGCTCAACGATCCGGATTTCCCCTTCCTGCTGCGCAACTGCCCCGACACCCCTACCCTGCTCTACCAGAAAGGCAACGCCAATCTGAACCGGCAGCACATCGTGTCGGTAGTGGGCACGCGCCATGTCACGGAATACGGGCGGCTGATGTGCAGCGAGTTTTGCGCCGAACTGAAACGCCTCGTGCCGGACGTGCTGATTGTGAGCGGCCTCGCCTACGGCGTGGACATCGTGGCGCACCGCGCGGCCGTGGACTGCGGCGCAGACACCATCGGCGTGCTGGCCCACGGCCTCGACCGCATCTATCCTTCGATGCACCGCGACACGGCGCGTAAGATGATTGAGAACGGCGGTGCCTTGCTCACGGAATACCCCACGGGCACCAACCCCGACAAGGGAAACTTCGTGCGGCGCAACCGTATCGTGGCGGGCATGGCGCACGCCACGGTGGTGGTGGAAAGCGCCAAGAAGGGCGGCGCACTGATTACGGCCGGCCTCGCATTGGACTATAACCGTGAGGTCGCCGCTTTCCCGGGACGCGCCACGGATGAGTATTCCATAGGTTGCAACGACCTTATCCGCAACAGCGGCGCGGCACTGATTACCTCCGCCGAGGATTTCACTAAACTTATGGAATGGGACACGGAGCAGCCCAAAGCCGTTATCCGCCCATCGCTTTTTCCGGAACTTTCGGTAGAGGAACAAGCGGTCTGCGACTTGCTCGGCAACGGCGAGGCACGCGGCATTGCCGAGATGTGTGCCGCGCTTAACACGCCGCTCCACAAACTTTCCGCCACGCTGTTCGGGTTGGAAATGAAAAATATCATCAACCGCATACCGGGCGACCGCATTGTGCTGCAAAAGAAAAAGTGAGTGGGATTTTTCCTAAACCTACAAGGAAGGAACACCTCCTTTTTCGCCCCATGTTTCCCGTGAAACATCATAAATAATATACGCGTTGGTTGAGTTAGTAAAAGACCACGCCACATAGAAAGACAACTGTAAGTTGTCAAAAGTTGTCACAATTGTCGTCATAACGAAAATGGTAACGCTGCAATAAATGTTGTCCAAAGTTGTTTATGTTGTCGTGAAAAATAAAAGCGACAACAGAGACAACAAAAGACAACCTCAAGCCTGGAATTCATGCGCTTAATATGACGACAACAGGGACAACGGGGCGTATTATATACGCCCTCAGCGCAAGATAATTTGTCAACAATATTTTCTGATAAGAAATATAGCGGTTAATTCGACAAACGAGTAAACAATATATGTCTGATTATTCCCAAAACTTTGACGTTATTGTCGTCGGCGCAGGCCATGCCGGCTGCGAGGCGGCCGCTGCCGCCGCACGTATGGGCGCAAAAACCTGTCTTGTGACAATGGACATGAACAAGATTGCGCAGATGAGTTGCAACCCTGCCGTGGGCGGCATTGCCAAGGGGCAGATCGTGCGGGAGGTAGACGCGCTGGGCGGCGGCATGGGTGAGGTAACCGATGCCACGGCCATTCAGTTCCGTATGCTCAACCGCTCGAAAGGTCCTGCCATGTGGAGCCCGCGGGCGCAGTGCGACCGCCGCCGCTTCATCGACACGTGGAGGCGGCGTTTGGAGCAAACCGACAATCTCTACATTTGGCAGGACGAAGCGACCGAGGTACTCACCGAGGGCAACACGGTTTGCGGCATTCGCACGATATGGGGCGCAGAACTTCGTGCCAGAGCGGTGGTGATCACTGCGGGCACTTTTTTGAGGGGACTGATGCACGTGGGGCGCAAACAGGTGCCCGGCGGACGCTGCGCCGAGCCAGCAGCAAACTTCCTCACGGCTTCGTTGGAAGCATTAGGCCTGAAATCGTTCCGCATGAAGACGGGCACGCCCGTCCGCATAGACAAGCGTTCGGTGCATTTCGAAGACATGGAGGAACAACCTGGCGAGACGGATTTCCATCGCTTTTCCTACATCAGCCCCTGCCGCCCCCTACCCCAACTCCCGTGCTGGACGTGCGAAACGAACGAAGAAGTTCACAATATCCTGAGGAAAGGCTTGCCGGATTCGCCGCTTTACAACGGACAAATACAAAGCATCGGACCGCGCTACTGCCCAAGTATCGAGACAAAGATTGTCACCTTCCCCGACCGCAACCACCACCCGCTCTTCTTAGAACCCGAGGGATGCGATACGAACGAACTTTATCTGAACGGCTTTTCATCGAGCCTGCCGATGGAGATACAAATAGAGGCATTGAAGAAGATGCCCTGTTTCAGGGATATGGTGGTTTACCGTCCTGGTTACGCGATTGAATACGATATGTTCGACCCGACGCAATTATCGCATAGCCTCGAGACGAAAATAGACGGCCTATTTCTCGCCGGGCAGGTGAACGGCACGACGGGCTACGAAGAAGCCGCCGGCCAAGGGATAATCGCAGGCATGAACGCCGCACTTAAATGCAGCGGCGGCGAACGGTTCACGCTCGGCAGAGACGAGGCGTATATCGGCGTTCTAATTGACGACCTCGTGACGAAAGGCGTAGACGAACCGTATAGAATGTTCACCTCACGCGCTGAATACAGAATTTTGCTACGTCAAGACAATGCCGACGTGCGACTCACACCTTACGCTATCAAATACGGAATGGCCTCCGAAGAGCGAACAAGGAGGTTCAACCAGAAGAAGGAACGCATGGATGCGATTATAGAATATTGCAAAACGTTCCCCATAAAAGCACCTCGCATCAATCCTTTCCTTGAAAGCATCGGCACCACCCCGCTTAACGGAGGTTGCAAAATGTTCGACCTTATCAATCGTCCGCAAATTACGCTTAACGGCTTGGCCGACGAGATAGAGGATTTCAAATCTTTCTTAGATAATATTGATGAAGATAGAGAAGAAACCTTAGAAGCAGCGGAAATTGAAATGAAATACCACGGATATATCGCTCGCGAGCGGGCTTTGGCAGATAAAATGCAGCGACTGGAAAATATAAAGATAAAGGGTCGCTTCAACTACGAAAGCCTCACGCAACTCTCCACCGAAGCGCGACAGAAACTCTCAGTTATAAATCCGGAAACGCTGGCGCAAGCCGGAAGAATACCGGGCGTATCGCCGAGCGATATCAGCGTATTGCTTGTGCTGCTCGGAAGATAACTTTCTTACGTTCCACGTGGAACTTATTGCTTGATTTTTTTACTAATCAAATACTTATGGACAAAAACTTGCTTATAAGAAACTTGCGAAACGTGCCTAATTTTCCCAAAGAGGGCATACAGTTTAAGGACGTTAGCACCCTCTTCAAAAACCCGGCGTGTGTAAAGGAAATGCTCAACGAGTTGATGAACATTTACAAAGACAATGGCATCACGAAAGTTGTGGGCATTGAGTCACGCGGCTTTGTTATGGGTGCGATGCTTGCAGAAAAATTGGGCGCAGGGTTTATTATGTGTCGCAAGCCTGGCAAACTACCTGCGAAGACCATTTCGGCCGAATACAATAAGGAATATGGCACGGATAAAATAGAAATTCACGAGGACGCTTTCGATGAAAACGAGGTGGTGCTAATTCATGACGATTTGCTTGCCACGGGAGGCTCTATGAAAGCAGCCATCGAACTCGTAAACAAATTCTCTCCCAAAAAAGTATACGTGAATTTCCTGATAGAATTGCGTATGGAAGGACTGAAAGGACGCGAATTTATCGGAGAAGATGCCGAAATAAGCACATTACTCACGCTTACGGAATAAATAGATGCGCAACGCCTACGTACAGGAATATCTTAGGCAAATCGTTTTAAGTTTGCCCGATGCACCGGGGTGCTACCAGTATCTCGATGCCTCGGGCATCGTCATATATGTCGGCAAGGCAAAGAACCTGAAAAGGCGCGTCAGCTCATATTTCAACAAAGAGCAGATTTCAGCCAAAACGCGTGTATTGGTTTCTAAGATTAGAGACATTAAATATGTGGTGGTAAAAACCGAAGAAGACGCGCTTTTGCTCGAAAACAACCTAATCAAACGCTACAAACCGCGCTACAACGTGCTACTCAAAGACGACAAGACCTACCCTTCCATTGCCGTTACGAACGAATACCTGCCTCGCATTTTCAAGACAAGGCGGCGCACGCGCGGCGCTACCTATTTCGGTCCTTACAGCCATGTGCCTACAATGTACGCCTTGCTCGACCTGTGCCGGGAACTCTACCAACCCCGTCCCTGCAAGACTATCATGACGCAGGAAGGCGTAGAAAGCGGCAAATATGAGGTATGCCTGGACTACCACATACATCGTTGCAAGGCTCCGTGTATTGGCAGACAGACGCACGATGAGTACTTGCGCAACATCGCCGCCTGTTGCGACATTCTTAAAGGCAATACGGCAAAAGTGGCGCAAGCCATGAAGGAGGAGATGCAAAGCCTCGCCGCCGAATTGCGCTTTGAGGAGGCCCAAGCCGTCAAGGAAAAATACGACCTTATAGAAAACTTTCGCGCTCGCAGCGAGGTGGTCCCGGGACTGCGGCAGGACTTAGACGTGTTCAATATCATAAGCGAGGAGAACGTGGCTTTCATCAATTTCCTGCACGTCACGGAGGGCTGTATCAATCAGGCTTTTACCTTTGAATATAAGAAGAAATTGGACGAAAGCGATGAGGAATTGCTCCGCCTGGGCATCATAGAAATGCGCGGCAGGGGTTTAGGCGGCGCAAAGGAAATCGTACTGCCATTCCCCGTTGCACTGCCAGAAGAATACGCAACGGTAACCGTACCGCTTAAAGGAGAGAAGAAAAAGCTGCTGGACCTCTCTGCCCTCAACGTGAAACAGTACAAATTTGACCGCTTGAAACAGGCAGAGAAACTGGATCCGAGCCAAAAGAATATGCGCCTAATGAAAGAGATCCAGCAGCAACTGGCACTCCCCACCCCACCCCTGCGCATTGAACTCTTTGACAATTCTAATATTCAGGGCGAAGATGCCGTGGCTGCCTGTGTGGTTTTTGAAAGACTCAAACCCTGCAAAAAGGATTACAGGAAATATATCATCAAAACCGTGCAAGGCCCTGATGATTACGCCTCTATGGCTGAGGTTGTATATAGGCGTTACAAGCGGCTTAAAGAGGAAAACGGCACGCTGCCCAACCTGATTATCGCCGATGGCGGAAAGGGACAAATGGAAATCATCAGAAAGGTGGTGGAAGACGAATTAGAACTGAATATCCCCATTGCAGGACTGGCAAAGAACGACCGGCACAAAACCAACGAGTTGCTTTTCGGATTTCCGCCGCAGTCGATTGGATTAAAACCTGAAAGCCAACTATTTAGAATGCTTAGTGCCATGCAGGAAGAGGTGCACCGCTTCGCCATATCCTTTCATAGGGAGAAACGTTCGGCACGGCAAACCGCCTCAGAACTGGACAATATCCCAGGCATCGGGCCAAAATTGCGTACCGCCCTTTTACAGAAATTCAAGAGCGTAAAGCGCATAAAGGAAGCGCCTTTGGAGGACCTGCAAAGCGTGTTGGGCGCAGCACGGGGACAAAAGATATTCGACGCGCTGCACGCTTCGGCGCCCGAATAAATGCCGAAAACGCCGCTGTCTCATATATTTTATGTAAGTTTGCAGCACACAAAAGATAATTTGATGCTATGAAAGTTGTTATCCAGAGGGTGAAAAACGCTTCAGTGACCATCGACGGAAAGGTATTTTCCGAAATAGGCGGCGGACTGCTGGTGCTATTGGGCATCTCGCCCGACGACACGGAAAGCGATGCGGACAAACTGGCAGCGAAAACAGCCGCGCTACGCATTTTCGACGATGAAAACGGCGTAATGAACCGCTCCGTAATGGACACGGACGGCGACCTTTTAGTGGTAAGCCAGTTCACGCTGATGGCATCTTGGAAAAAAGGAAACAGGCCGAGTTACATCGGCGCGGCAAGGCACGAAATCGCCATTCCGCTCTACGAATATTTTTGCAAAAAGTTGGAAGAAATCACAGGGAAAAGCGTGCAAACGGGTGTCTTCGGCGCAGACATGAAAGTAGCGTTGGTAAACGACGGACCCGTTACCATAATAATGGACACCAAGCACCCGGAATAACCTTTGCCCTACCCTATCAATATCTTAACTATGACTATACAGGAAGCACAGAAGGCCGTAGACAATTGGATAAAGACTTACGGCGTGCGCTATTTCAGCGAACTCACGAATATGGCATGCCTCACCGAAGAAGTCGGCGAACTGGCTCGGGTGATGGCGCGTAAATATGGCGACCAGTCATTCAAAGCCGGCGAAAGCCAAGACCCGGCCGAGGAAATGGCGGACGTGCTGTGGGTACTGCTTTGCCTGGCCAACCAAACGGGTGTCAATCTCGAGGAGGCCCTGCAAAAAAGCATTGAAAAGAAAACAAAGCGCGATGCCACAAGGCATATAAACAACGAGAAATTAAGAACTTAACCAAATAATTCAAACAAGATGAGCGAACATTGCCATTGCGGTTGCCACCACGAAGAACCGCACCACGATTTGAACAAATACGAACAGGCTTTTGCCAAGTTTGACGCGCCGATGACCGACGAACAGGCACACGCCACCGTAACAAAACTCTTTGAAGAGCGCAAGGCGGAATACAACACGCCTGAAACGCTGCGCCAACTCTTTGCTGCCGTAGAACTGACCACGCTGACGGTTACGGATTCGCAAGAAAGCGTGCTGCGACTGGTTGAAAAGGTAAACAATTTTGCTGACGCGCACCCCGAACTGCCTGCTTTTGCCACTATTTGCGTTTATCCCAATTTCGCTAAAATAGTTGCCGATTCTTTGGAAGTGGAAGCCACAGAAATTGCCTGCGTGAGCGGCGGTTTCCCCTCCTCGCAAACCTTTATTGAAGTCAAGACAGCCGAAACGGCATTGGCCGTACACGATGGCGCAACGGAGATAGACATGGTGCTCAGCGTAGGCACGTTCCTCTCTGGCGATTATGAGACTTGCAGCGATGAAATCGAGGAAATAAAGGCTGCCTGCGCCGGACATCCCCTCAAGGTTATCCTTGAAACGGGCGCATTGCAGACAGCCGAGAACATACATAAGGCATCAGTGCTCGCGATGTTTGCGGGAGCAGACTTTATCAAAACGTCAACAGGAAAGATTGAACCGGCAGCCACGCCCGAGGCCGCACTCGTGATGTGCAAGGCCATTCGCGACTACTACAAACTGACGGGCACGAAAGTAGGTTTCAAGGCCGCCGGAGGCATTAAGACCATCGACGATGCGCTTGGTTACTACACGATTGTACGCGAAGTGCTGGGCGAAGAATGGATTAAGGAAGGACTGTTCCGCATCGGCACAAGCCGCCTTGCCAACCTCTTGGCAGCAGAACTGACCGGGGAGCAAGGCAAACCGTTCTAAGAGGTCTTTTGCAAAATAAAGGGCTTGCAATCAAAGCGTTGCAAGCCCTTTATTATTATGAAGAAGCGTTTTATTTCTGTCGGTCTATCACGAAGTCTATATATTGTTCCAAAGATTTGCGGACATCTTCGTTATTGAAAGAAGCAATGGCTGCGTAAGCCTGTGAGCGCAATTCCTGCATCTTCCTTTCCGCATATTCTATCCCGCCATGCTGCTTGGCAAAAGCAATGAGTGCTTCAATCTCGGCACGTTCTGCCTCGCCTTTCTTAACTTTATCGGCCAAAGCAAGCATCGCGGCATCATTCGTAGAATTAAGCGCGTATATAACAGGCAGCGTCAATTTACCTTCCGCCATATCGCGCCCTGTGGGCTTGCCTATCTCGGAATTGCTGTAATAATCGAAGATATCATCGCGTATCTGGAAGCAAATACCCACGATTTCACCGAAGCGGCGCGCCTTTTCTATAAAGTCTTCGCCGGCATCTGCCGACAAGGCTCCGAGTTCTGCGCACGCTGCAAAGAGGGTGGCGGTTTTATGGTCTATGATACGGAAATATGCCTCCTCGGAAATCTGTTCGGAGCGGATGTTTGCGATTTGGAAAATCTCGCCTTCTGAAAGCGTGCCGCCCAAACGGGAAATAATGTCTACTATGCGCAGGCTGCCGGTAAAGGCTGCTTCTTGCAGTGACTTGGAGAGGAGATAGTCGCCCACAAGCACCGAAATTTGGTTGCCGTAGACTGCATTCACGGAAGCCTGTCCCCTGCGCTCGTTGCTCTCATCTACCACATCGTCATGCACGAGGCTGGCAGTGTGCAGCAGTTCGAGGGTCACGGCAGAATGGAGTGCCTTCTCCCCTACCGCGCCACACTCGCGGGCAATCAGCAGAACGAGCAGCGGGCGCATCATCTTGCCTTTGCGGCTACGCACATACTGCAAAGCCCGACCGAGGAAGTCGTCCTCATGGTCAAGCACTGAGTCGAAAAGACGCTCATAACGCGCCAAATCTTCCGCTACGGGCTTACGAATTTGCGAGAGAATATCCATAAATGCGCTTAAAAGTCTACAAAAGTAATAATTTATCGCGATTTACTGATTTATTTGCGTACTTTTACCCTGAAAAACCGAATTTAATATGGAAAAACTTTACCTTTTGGACGGTTACGCGCTTATTTTCCGCGCTTATTACGCCCTGATCCGCTCGCCGCGCATCAATTCTAAGGGTGAAAACACGTCGGCCATCTTTGGCTTTGTCAATACCTTGGAGGACGTGCTACGCAACGCCCGTCCTGATTATCTGGCCGTGGCGTTCGACCCTGCGGGCGGCACTTTCCGCCACGAGGCTTACCCTGAGTATAAGGCGCAGCGCGATGCAACGCCGGAGGACATCAAACGCTCTGTGCCGATTATCAAGGAAATTCTCCAAGCATACAATATTCCTATCCTCGAAGTGCCTGGCTTTGAAGCCGACGACGTAATCGGGACATTGGCAAAAAAGGCAGAATCCATCGGACTTTCTGTGCAAATGGTTACGCCCGATAAGGACTATGCGCAGTTGGTCAGCCCCAATATTACTATGTGCCGCCCGGGACACGGGGCAAATGGCATGGAACTCCTCGGACCGGCGGAAGTCTGCGAGAAGTACGGAGTGGGCGCGCCTGAAAACGTCATCGACTATCTTAGTCTTACGGGCGATGCCGCCGACAACATTCCGGGCTGCCCGGGCGTGGGCGAAAAAACGGCGAAAACGCTTTTGGCAGATTTCGGCAACGTGGAAACGCTCATCGAAAACGCCGGCCAACTGAAAGGGGCCTTGAAAAAGAAAATTGAGGAGAATGTTGAGAAAATCCGTTTCTCGAAATTTTTGGTAACCATCAGGACAGACGTTCCCATCGACTTCGACGCGGAACGCTTCAAGGTGAAAGAAGCCGACAAGGAGGCTTTGCAAAAAATTTACGAGCAACTCGAATTTCGCTCGTTCATCAAAAAAATGCAAGATGCGGACAAAGTGTTAAAAAGTACGCCGCAGCAACGTTCTCTCTTTGACGAATTTCCAACCGAAGTACAGGAAGAAAAATTTCACGCAAATCTCAGAGGGTTTGAAGCGGGGTCTGTGAATTATCAACTTATTGATAATATAGAAGATGCGCGCAAATATTGCGACAAAATTTTGACAAGCGATTTTGTTGCTTTTGACACAGAAACCACTTCTTTGGACGTTTTGGACGCCGAACTCGTGGGAATAAGCTTTGCCACGGCCGAAGGTGAGGCTGCCTACGTGCCAGTGCCCGCCAATCGGGAGGAAGCGCAGAAAATCGTCGATGTGTTCCGTCCTTTCTTCCTTTCTGAAAAAATCATGAAGGTGGGACAGAACATCAAGTTCGACCTAAACGTGCTTGCCAACTACGGCATCGAAATTTCCGCCCCCATGTTCGACACAATGCTCGCGCACTATATCCTCCAGCCCGAGCAACGACACAATATGGACTACCTTGCGGAAATTTACCTCAACTACCGAACTATTCACATCGAAGAACTCATCGGAGAGAAAAAGGGAGGCGGACAGAAAAACATGCGCGACCTCTCCCCCACCCTTATCCGCGACTACGCCTGCGAGGACGCCGACATCACGCTCCGGCTGATGCGTCCGCTCCGCGAAGAACTTGAAAAGAACAATCAGTTAGATGTGTTCCAAAGCATCGAAATGCCGCTTATGCCCGTGCTCGCCGAAATGGAGCGCAACGGCGTGCGCATCGACACGGCTGCCCTCGAAGAGACCGGCAACGCTTTCCGTACAGAAATGGAACAACTTGAAAAAGAAATCTTTGAAATGGCGGGACACGACTTCCTGCTCACTTCTCCCCGGCAAGTAGGCGAAGTGCTCTTCGGAGAAATGGGGCTGAACGAAAAGGCACGCAAAACAAAAAGCGGACAATATTCTACTTCGGAGGAGGAACTCGAAAAGATACGCCACAAGCACCCTATCGTAGATAAGATTTTGCAACACCGGGGGCTTAAAAAACTGCTTTCCACCTACATAGAAGCCCTACCAAAACTGATCAACAAGCGCACGGGGCACATACACACGTCTTTCAACCAGGCAGTAACGGCTACGGGGCGACTTTCCTCGTCGAACCCCAACCTGCAAAACATTCCCGTGCGCGGCGAGAACGGCCGCGAAATCCGCAAAGCCTTTATCCCCGAAGAAGGACATATTTTCTTCTCTGCCGACTACTCGCAAATCGAACTGCGCCTCATGGCGCACCTTAGCGGCGACACGCATCTTATTGAGGCTTTCAACAATGGCGAAGACATTCACGCCGCCACCGCTGCACGCATCTTCAAGAAACCGCTCGAAGAAGTGTCACGCGACGAACGCCGCAAAGCAAAAACGGCTAATTTCGGCATCATCTATGGCATCTCTGCCTTTGGCCTTGCCGAGCGTATGGAAGTAAGAAGAACTGAAGCAAAAGAATTGATTGACAATTATTTCCAAACCTATCCCGGCGTACGGGAATATATTGACAACAGCGTCAGCCGCGCCAAAGAACTGGGTTATATCGAAACGCTTTGCGGTCGCCGCCGCTACCTGCCCGACATCAACTCGCGCAACGCCGTTGTGCGCGGCTATGCAGAGCGCAACGCCGTGAACGCCCCCATTCAAGGCACCGCGGCGGACATTATAAAGATTGCCATGATACGCGTCGCCGCGCGTTTCAAGGCGGAAGGCATTCGCTCGAAAATGATTTTGCAGGTACACGACGAACTCAACTTCAGCGTCCTCCCTGAAGAACTCGACCGCGTGCGCAGCATCGTGACCCACGAAATGAACCACGCTTTCACCCTTTCCGTTCCCTTGGAAGCCGACTGCGGAGAAGGCAGCAACTGGCTCGAAGCACATTAAAAATCAAAAGAATAAAGGAGATACAACGCAAACGAGGCGTGCTGCGCGGCACGCCTCGTTTATTATAAAAATATATTCGGCATTCCCCCTACCCTGCCAGCAGATTGCCTAATTCTCGGGCTTTTTCGAGGGTGTCCTCCCCTACTCCTTGTTTCCATTCCACGGGGTCGCCCACGAGCGTCATTCCGATTTGCTCATTGGCGGTTACTATCTTTTTGACGCTCTGCGCCGCCCAGGTGAAACCGCCGAAGCAGCCCATGCGGCGGTTCTTTATTACGCGTGCCGCGAGGCGGCGCAGCAGGTCGTCCATCTTTGGGAACACATCGCCGTTGTAGGTCGGCGCACCAAGCGCCAAGGTGTCGTAGCGATAGATGTCGGCAAGAATGTCCGAGAGCGGACTGAGGCTTACGTCGTGCATGATGATCTTTTTCATTCCGCCTGCTACCGCACCCTCTGCCACGGCTTCAGCCACTCGGCGCGTGTGTCCGTACATCGAACCGTAGCAGATCACCAAACCATGCTCTGCTTCACCGGCTGCCATGCGGCGATAAACGCTCACCGCCTTATCAGCCTGCTCCGTCCATACGGGACCGTGCGTAGAACAGATAATATCTACGGGCAGACCCGAAAGTTTCTTCAAAGCCTGCTCCACAGGCGCGGCATACTTACCAAGAATGGTGGCGTAATAGCGTTCCATTTCCCTGAAATAGAGCGCAGTGTCCATATCCTTATCTATCACAGCACCGTTGAGCGCACCATAGCAGCCAAACACGTCGCCGGAAAAGAGAATACGCTCCGTGGACTCGTAGGTCACCATCGTTTCAGGCCAGTGCACCATAGGCACGATGCGGAAATTCAGGCAATGCGTGCCGAGTTGCAGTTCGTCGCCGTCGGCAACGATGAGGTCGTCCTCGTTCCACACGCCGTAGAACCCCTTAATCATCTCTGCAGTCTTTTTGTTGCCCACGAGTTTTGCTTCGGGGAAATGCGTGCGCAGCAGAGCGAGTGCGCCGGAGTGGTCCGGCTCAACGTGATTGATGATTACATAATCGGGCTGCCGCTCGCCAAGCACGTTTTTAATTTTCTCAATGTATTCGGGCATGAAGGCGGCATCTACGGTGTCGATAAGTGCAACCTTCTCGTCTACAACAAGGTATGAGTTATAAGAAACGCCGTAAGGCAGCGGCCATAAGTTCTCAAAGAGGTGTTTTGTTCTGTCGTTTACGCCTACGTAAACCACTTGTTCTGTAATTTTCATCATAACGCTTTTATCTTTTTACCTTATCATACTGCAAAGTTAGTTATAGCGTAGCATTTTAACCTCACAGACATGCAAAAACTAATTCTGAAATGATTCTTTTTTCAGAAAATTCCCAAGATTTTCAATTTCTACCGAATTTCTGCCTCAAAACAGGGATTTGCTTACTGCAAAAGCGGATTTCGTTATAAGAAATCGCTAACTTTGCGCTCGGAAACGGTTCATATTTAAGATTAATAGGGAAACGGGTGAAAATCCCGTGCAGTCCCGCTGCCGTGAGTCCTTTTATTTCGCCGGTCTATTCTTTTTTGGAAAACGCCACTGTTTGGATCAAGCAAGCCAAACGGGAAGGCAAGGCCGATGCGGGGACGAGCCGGAAGACCTGCCGCCATTCCATCAAATTCTCAATTATTTACACCTCTATCCCTTCGAGGAAAGGGTAGGGGACAACTCTTACAACTTTGCACGCTCCGCACTGCAACACGGCTCTTCGCGCGTGGCTGCGGCTGTCGGCATTGCTCTGCCTGTGGTGTGCCTGCACGCCTCGCGCCGCAGCGCAAACGCCTGCCGAACAGACTCTTGCCACCGCCACCGTAACGGCTTCCCTTGCTAAGGAAACGCTTACGGGCGACGCGGCGTATCAGAAAATCGATACCGCTGCGCTGCGCCGACGCGGCATCACCGACACGGGCGATGCCCTGCGCCGCATGGCGGGCATCAACCTGCGCGACTACGGCGGCGCGGGCGGACTGAAAACGGTGAGCGTGCGCGGACTGGGGGCGGCACACACGGCCGTGACTTTCGACGGCCTCGCCATGACGGACGCCCGGCAGGGCGAAACGGACCTCCAGGCGTTCAACATCGACCGCCTCGCCTCTATCGCCCTCCGCACCGGCGGCGCGGCGCGGCTGCTCTGCCCCGTGCGCAACGTTGCCGCCGCCGTGGTGGAACTCACGTCCCTGCTTCCCGATTCTACTCAACGCCGTCCCGCCGTCACCGCCGCCTTGCGCCAAGGCTCTTTCGGTATGGCCAATCCTTCGCTCGGCGCAGGCGGCAGGGTAGGGGAGCGCGGTGCATGGAATGTGGGGGCAGACTATTTCCACGCCCGCAACAACTATTCTTTTCTCGTTGACAACGGCATCGCCACGCACCGCGAACGCCGCACCAACAGCCTTATGAACGCCGGCACGGGAGAGGCGGCATTTTCCTTTGCCACTCCGGGCGGCGGCACTTGGCTCACGAAGGGCTATTTCCACGAATGCCGGCGCGAACTCCCCGGACAAGTAATTCTTTACACGAACGAGAACGACGAGCATCTGCGCGAGCGCACGGCCTTTGCCCAAACCTCTTGGCGACAGTTCTTTGCAAGCAATAGGGTGGAGGTGTTTGCCGCCGGCAAATATGCCAACCTGCTTTCGCACTACCGCGACATCGACGCGCAATATCCCGGCGGCGGCCTTTCGCAGCGCTACGTGCAGCAAGAGGCCTACGCCACAGCCGGCGCGGCGCTCCATTTGGACAAATGGTCGTTTGCCCTTGCCGCCGACTACGCGCTCGGCACGATGCGGAGCAATCTGAAAACGGACAACGACGTGCTGCGCCACACGCTCCTGCAAAGCACCTCCGTGCGCTTCCATACCGGCCGCTTCGCGCTGACTGCCCGCGCCGTGGCGAGTTTCATCGACAACAAAGTCAAGGATAACGCCGCCCGTGCGGCGCGGCGCGTGAGTCGCCTCTCGCCCTCCGCGGGCGCTGTGTGGCGCGTGCTGGGTAGCGAAACCACGCGGCGCGGCAGCGCCACCCTGCGCCTCAGGGCTGACTACCGCGAAACGTTTCGGGCACCGACTTTCACGGAGTCGTATTTCTACCACCTCGGCTCGCAGTCGCTGCGTCCCGAAACGGTGCGACAGGGTGGGGGAGGCTTCACGCTCGACGCCCTTTCACGCAGCGGCCGCCTCTCGGTGCAGCTCACTGCCGATGCCTACGCCAACCGCACTGCCGACCGCATCGTGAGCATTCCCATCAGGCTGTTTTGCTGGAAAACGGTGAACCTCGGCACGGTGCGCGGGTTCGGACTGGACGCCACGCTCGAGGCTTCCTATCGCTGCACCGCACGCCACTTGCTGAGCCTGGCCACTAACTATTCGCTCGCACACGTCACCGACCGCACCGACCCTGCCGACCGCAGCACCTTTGGCAAGCAACTGCCCTACGCGCCGCTGCACAGCGGGGCGGCTTCGATTGCCTGGGAAAACCCGTGGGTGAACTGCGTGGCGCACCTCACGTTTGCCACCTCGCGCTGGACCACCGCCGCGCATACCTCAGGCACGCTCCTGCCTGCCTACACCGACGCGGGCTTCGGCCTCTACCGGCAGTTTGCCACGCGCAGCGTCCGCTGGGAGGCGCGCGCCGAACTCATCAATGCCTTCGGCACGGACTATCAAGTCATTGCCCGCTACCCCATGCCCGGCAGAGCCTATAAACTCACGCTCATAATGAATTATTGAAAGATGATTGATTATGAAATGATTGGGGCGGGCTTTCAGCCCGCCAAAAAAAAATCTGAATATCACTTATTTATTATCAACCCTAAAAACCTATTCAACAATGAAACACTTACGTTTCCTCCTCCTGCTCGTCATGCCCGCCATGCTCCTCACGGCCTGCTCCGACAAAGACGAAAACACCGACGGGGGCTCAACCATGCCGCCCACACAAAACGATGGCAACGAAAATGAAACTGCCGTGCAATGCTACGTCATCAACCAAGGCAACATGTACGACAACATCTCCGGCTCGCTCGACTTTATCTCCGTTTCCGGCGAGTACCGCTCCGGCGTGTTCAAAGGCACCAACGGCGTCAGCCTCGGCGACGGTCCGCAGCGCGGCATCGCCTACGGCACGAAAGTCTACATCCCCATGAATGGATCCAACTGCGTGTGGGTCATCGACAAGACCTCCTGCCGCGCCTTGAAGCAAATCGAAACCAAATCGCCCGAGGCCGTTTGCGCCGCCGAGGGCTACGTGTTCGTATCGAACAACGACGGCTACGTGTCGCGCATCGACACCCTCGCCCTCGACATTGACCGCCACATCGCCGTAGGCCCCAATCCTATGGGCATGGCAGCTACGGGCGGCAAGGTGTACGTTGCGATTTCCGACGGCTATAACAACCAAAACAACTATGCCGACGGCAAACGCCTCGCCGTAGTGGGCGCAAAGGACGGCCTGCACGAAACCGACATCGCCTGCGGCCTCAATCCCACGCAGGTGGCAGCCGACACGGAGGGCAACCTCTTCGTGCTCTGCATGGGCAACTATGCCGACGTGCCCTCCACCGTGCAGAAAATCTCTGCCGACACGCGCGAACTTTCCACCGTAGCCCCCGCCTCGCTCATGGCACTGCGCGGCACGACGCTCTACCTCATCAACGGGCAGACCGACTGGGCTACGGGCAGCTTCTCTATGACGGCCACGACCTACAACACGCTCACCGCGCAGCCGCTTCAAACCGCTCTCTTCTCTGAAAGCGAAAATCCCGCTTACCCCACCTCCATCGACATACACCCTGCCACGGGCGACATCTTCATTTGCTCCGACCCCTCCGCCATGGGCTACGCGCAGCCCGGCTACGTGTACCGCTACGACGCCACGGGCAAACTCCAAACGCGCCACAATGCCGGCGTGCACCCCTTCGGCGTGGTGTTTATTTAATGATTATTTGTTTGGGCCGCAAGGAGTAGGGGCGTTTTTAATAATGTCGGCTGCACTCGGCAATTAGAGCAAGCTCTATTGCACTCGCTTGCACGCCATTTGCAAAACGCCCGGATAATGGTTGCCTAATTGATGTGTGCCATTCGGTGCACACGGCGGGCGTTTTGCAAAACGCCCCTACTTTCTCACCAAAACTTTGTGCGTCCCTTTACCCTCCGTGGTAAAAGGACTTTCGGGGTCGTTGGTAATGGCTTTCAGTTCCACTGAGGCGGCGGTGCGGCTCAGATTGTTGAGGACGGCGTAGTCTTCAATGCGCATGAATTTGTGCGCGTCGATATACTCCAACGCGCGGGCGATGCGCTCTTCCAGCGTGTAGGGCGATACCGAGAGTTTTTTGACGCGCACTTCCTCATCGCGCTCGAAATGAGCATTGCGCCTCACCTCGCCGAGTAGTCTTTCGGACACACGGAAATTCACTTTCTTGGGCACTACGTGGCGATAGAGCAGCGGGTCGTCGTCGGAGGACAACTCCGTAGGTTTGTCGTCGTCAAAGCCAATAGAAAGGGAGAACGTGCCCAGGCCGTCGATACGCACGTTGTGCCCGTCCGCCAACTCCATTGCCAGCGTTTGTGCCAGGGCATCGAGCGCGGCACGCAGGATATTGGGCTGAATGGCGGTGCTGTAGTGCGACATTATCTTTACCAACTCGTCGGTTGAAAGCGTGTGGTGGCGCTTCAACTTGGGGAAAACATTGCGCCGGCCCGACTTATGAATATCGGGCATCTCTTGAAGTACGAATTTTGTCATAAGATTAGTTTTTGACTAAGGCAGAAAATTTTTCTTTCATGCCTTATATTTTTAATTTTATTTGAGATAATCTTTATTCAAAACTTTGGAATGTATATTCTAAACTTTTGAACGCTTGTTCAAAACTTTGGAATATATGTTCAAAACTTTTGAACAAAAATTTTCGCTGCAATAATAAGAATTTTCAAGCACCTGGCAAAAAGTTTTTCGGAGAGAAGAAAAAATATATTGGAAGAAAGCATTGACTGCCGCGCGGCAAGTTTTTATTAAAATATGTGCAAAGCATTTGTTCAATATAAATAATATACATATTTTTGCCTGGTAGTTCTTAGAAACACCTTTTTGAGCGAAATTTTGCCATATTTTATCACAAATATAAATCAGAGATTATCATGAAAAAGTTTGCATTTTTGCTTTTGGCCGCCGCCCTGCTCACGGGCTTCACGGCTTGCAGCGACGACAAGGAAAACGAAAACTCTCAGACCACTACAACCGAAAACGGCGGCGGCAGTGGTGAAGGCGGTGGTAGCGGCGCAGGCGCTAAAACTCCCCTCGCCCAAAAGCAGTATATGGAGCAAGTAGGAAAGGAACTGATGCAACTCACGCCGGCTTCCGATTTCCAGCAGATTTCAGAACTTGCCAACCACGTGGCCGACACTTATATGGACAGCTACGACTGGGACAGCGTGGAAGACTGGGCAGAAACCTGCTTCGACAATGCCTGCACCTTTATCAACACCGAAAAAGAAACGGAAACTTGGAATGGCTATGGCTGGACTTCCATTTACAATTATTTCTACAATAACTACAAAAGCCTGCTGATGGCTTCCAATTTCACGGGACACTTCACCGCCCAAAACGGCAAATGGGTGCAGACGCCCGCCAGCGACCTACAATTTATCTTCAAAGGAAAGACGGGACAGCAATGCGTGCTCAAGCTCGAAACAAGCGGCGCGGTGAAGCAAGTGCACATGGGAGAAATTGAGGAATGGGACGGCTACGAATACACCTATTCGGAAAGCGAACAAACATCAACCAGCAACGAATATTACAACTACTACGACATGACCATCGGCGTGCCCGAACATATCGCCGTGACCCTTACCGAAGGCAGCAACACCATATGCAAGACCACCGTCAACGTAGATCTCAACAGCCTCTCCGGCGCGGAGTTCGACATCAGCAAAAGCAACTTCACGGTCGATGCCACTATGGAACTCAACAACGGCTATAAGTTCACTGTTTCAAAGGTTGCCTACTCCGCCAACAGCAAAGCAAGCGTCGTGGGCGAAGCCACGAAGAACGGCACAAAGCTCTGCACCCTCGCCGCCGCTGCCGACGTGTCGGGATTGCCCTCCTGCTATCTCAGCACACTCGTGAGCGACGAGGCTGACGAGGACGACTTCGAAAATGCCAACGGCAAGAACTGCCACGCCGTGGTGGACCTTATGGGTAAGATACAGCTTATTGGCGATTTGAGTGACGTGATAAAATACGTAGACTACCTGGATCAGGCTGACGAGAACGACGAGAACGAAAGCCAGTTCAAATCGTACGTAAACCAGGCCAACAGCCTCTTGAACTTCTATCTCTACTTCGACAACACGAACACCAAGCAGGCTAAGGTGGACCTCGAACCTTTCCGCGACGAATATTACAACTATTGGAACGGCACAACGACCAATTACTGGTATTTCGAACCCGTTATCCGCTTCTTCGACGGCACGGCTTACAGCACGTTTGAGGCGTATTTCAACGAAACGGATTTCAAAAGCCTGATCAATACTTTCAACGACCTGCTCGACAATTACGAAGACCTCATTGAATAAGTCTTATTCTAAATTTTTGATTTGCATGATACTCTGTGTATCGACTTTCCACTTTGCCCTTGCGCAAGTGGAAAGCGAGACACAGAGTATCGCGCTTGATAGCGCCGTGGTACGGGCATGGAGACATTCGTCGAAAGTGAAACTGAAAGCCGACGGCAGCACCGTGTGGGACATGCGTCTGATGAACGAGCTGCCGCAGATATTGGGCAATGCCGACATCATGCACTACGCGCAGGCGATGCCGGGCATACAGACCAATTCGGAATACCGCAGCGGCATCAACATTCAAGGCTGCGAAGCCTCGCACAACTATATCTCCATTTACGGCGTGCCGCTCTACAACGTGAACCATCTGCTGGGTTTCTTCTCGGCATTCAACCCCACGCATTTCAGCACTACGGAAATCAGCAAAGCTCCCGCCACGGCCGCCCGGCCGGGCAGGATTGGCGGCACGCTCAACCTCACCCCGAACCTCGAAAGCATTGACTCCATCAACGGCGAGATCACCGTGGGGCTTATATCCTCGCAGGGCACGCTGCGTGCACCGCTCGGCAAAAAGGTAGTGCTGGCCGTGTCGCTCCGCGCCGCCTACATGAACCTGCTTTACGGCAAATGGCTGGACACGGGCGACGGACAAATCAAATATTCGTTCTTCGACTCCAACGCCAGCCTGAAATACGACATCAACGACCGCCACAGCCTCGTGCTCGACTATTACGGCGGCGGCGACAAGGGCAGTTTCCTGATGCCGCGTTACGGGGCTGACATGGCTGCCCAATGGGGCAACTATGCGGGAGCCGCGCACTGGTTGTTCAAAAAAGAAAATCTCGACCTCCGCAACACCTTCTACACCACCCATTACCGCAACCGCTTCAAACTGAAAATGGCGGAGCTCAACGCCGCCCTGCCCTCCGATATCCACGAAACGGGCTACAAAGGACTACTGCATTATAAGAAATGGACCGCAGGCGCAAACGCGGCATACTATCTGCTGCACCCGCAATCCATAACTACCGAAGGCTACACTAATATCTCGCCAAAAACGCCCGCAAGGCAAAAGGCATTTGAAACCACGCTCTTTTGCGACTACCGGCAACCGCTTGCCAAAAACCTTGCCGCAACGGTCGGGCTGAAAGGCACGCTGTGGCACACAGGCAGCACAACGTTTGCCCAAGCCGACCCCTCGGCATCGCTGACATTCGACAACAGCAAGGTGCAGGCATCGCTGGCCTACGCTTTCAATCACCAAAACCTTTTTCAGACAGGCTTTACAGACATGGGACTGCCCACGGAGTTCTGGTTCGCCGCCGGAAAGGAGCACCGTCCGCAAAGAGCCCACACGCTCTGCCTAAGCACGGCGGCCTATTTTGCAAAGAGAAGATACCGGCTGAGCGCAGACCTCTTTCTGCGCCGGCTATTCAACCAAATCGAATATAAGGGCAATGTGCTCGACCTCGTCAATACCGTGTACGATTACAGCAAGGCGCTCATGCACGGACAAGGCACCAACTACGGCGCAAGCATCATGCTGCAAAAGTGCTCGGGGAAACTTACCGGTTGGTGCGCCTACACTTACAGCCGCGCCCGGCGCACGCTTGTGGAACTCGGCAACGAAACCACCTTTCCCGCTAACCACGACCGGCCACACGAGGGTAACATCTTGGTTTCATACAGCCCCAACAAGCATTGGAACGCCAGCGCCACCTTCGTATTTGCCTCCGGCAACCCTTTCACCGCCCCCGAGGCGCTTTGCCTCATCAACAACAACATTGTCTGCATCTACGGCCCTCACAATGCCAACAGGCTCAACCCTTACTACCGCTTAGACCTCTCGGCAAGCTATAAGTGGCGCGGCAAACTGATGAAAGAGCAAGGCTTCAACGTGTCGCTCTACAACGCTACGGGCCACGCCAACGAACTCTTCTGGACAATTGACAAACGCGCGGACGGCTCGTTTGCCTACCTCCCCGTATCGTTCATCATAAAGGCATTGCCCTCGCTAAGCTATTTCTGCAAATTCTGATGAAAACGCACCTCTGTTTACTGCTGTCGCTGTTGCTCGTCGCCCTGACCGCGTGCGAAAAAGACGTGTTGCCTCCCCACAAGTCTCTGCTGGTGGTTGAAGGCTGGATTGAGGACGAGGGATTTCCCGTGATAATTCTCACAGAAACCTTGCCCGTCAGCCAAGAATACACCTCTTTGGACAATATCTCGGACTACCTTGTGAAATGGGCAAAAGTCACCGTCAGCGACGGCGAACAGACGGAAGTGCTGATTGGAAAATATGAGAAGGGATATTTTCCTCCCTACGTCTATACAACAAGCAGGATAAAAGGAAAAGCGGGACGCACCTACACGCTTACGGTTGAGTATGAAGATTATTATGCCACCGCCGCCACAACCATTCCTGAGCCGCCCGCCATTGACAACCTATCGATAAAAAAATGCGCCGACGTGGACACGCTCTACCAAATCGACCTTACTTTCAAAAGCAAACCAAGCAATTACTACCAGATCTTTACCCGGGTGGGCGCAAACAACCGACAATTTATAGCCTCTTACCTCGGCAGCTACGACGGCAAGGTCTTAACACCCCAAAGCACGCTGCCCGTATACAAAGGTTACAGCAAAACAGGCAGAAACTCGGACTACACGCCTTATTTCCTGTACAACGACACCTTGACCATAAAGCTGGCCTGCCTCGATGAAGCAGGTTTTAAGTTTTGGGACAGCTACTCGAAAAACCTTTCCCTGCAAGGCAACCTCTTTCTCGCCTCTTACATAAATTTCCCCTCAAACATCAACGGAGGCATCGGCTATTGGTGCGGCATGGGCACAGACACAAAAAACCTCATCGTATCGAAGTGGCTGAATGAAAACAAGTAAACCTTTGTGTAAAGCGAAAGCCCAGGGAGTAGGAGCGTTTTGAAAAACGCCTGTCCAATGCGCCGAACAACAATAACGCAAAGCATTAACCGGGCGTTTTTAATAAGATAGGACTAAACTCCGATAAAATGCATTTTTTCAGCCTCCAAACTCCGAAAAAAATGCACGATGCACGAATTCTATTCCGCAATCTCGTACGGATTTGAGGTAAAAAAAGCACATTTTTGGCGATTTATAGTGCAATTATTCATACTTTTGCAAATATTTCTGCGCATATAATAGCAATTTGCATTTTTGGAGACTTCAAACTATTACTTAAAGCATATATGAAAAAGTTTTTACTCTCTCTCTTTTCGCTGGTCTTTTCCGTCTGCACGCTTAACGCGGCAGAGGTGAGCTTTGCCATGCAAGACCTCACGTGGATGTCCGACACACACGCCGAGTACGGCACGGGTTATCAGCTCACAGGCACAGCCGTCGCCGGCCTGCAAATCGGTTACTGGCAGGCCACGAGTGCTTACAAGCCTTCCACGGCGGTGGGCAGCTACGTGCCCGTACAGCAAAACCATGTGATGACGCTTGCCACGGCATCGGGCGCAGACATCACGAAAGTCGTGGTGACCTGCCAAAAGCCCACGCGCACCTCGGGCATCTATTTCAACTCCGTGCTTATCGCCGCCTCCGGCTCTACGGTGACGTGGGAAGGCAACGCCGCCACGCTGAAAATGAAATTCAGCGGACTCTCCCACGTGACGAACATCACGATTGTCTACGACGACAGCCGAGTGGAACAAGTGGCACAGCCGACGTTCAGTCCCGAATCGGGCACGTATTTCGAGCCGTTCCTCTTCTCCGCCGAAACGGCCACAGAGGGCGCAACGATACAATATTCCATCGACGGCGGCGACTTCACCGCCTACACCGCCCCCTTTGAAATCAGCACCGCCTGCACCGTGCGCGTTAAGGCTGTGAAGGAAGGATATACCGACAGCGACGTCGCCGTAGCTACTTATAAATTCCGCGTGCGCTGCGACGTGGCAAGCATTGCCGAAGCCCTGACGCACCTCGACACGGAAGAGGTGCTGCGCTTCAAGAAACCCGTAATCGTGACCTATCAGACCAGCAGCCAATTCTATACATACGTGCGCGATGAAAGCGGCAGCACGCTCATTATCGGCATGCTGCCCAAATATGAAAGCGGCGACTCAATCCCCGCCGGCTTCATGGGCAAGATGATCGACGACCACAGCCAGCTGAAACTCACGACCAGCGTGAGCGAAGAGTTCAAGACGGGCGCTTCGTTCGACGAAGCCATCAAGGGAACGGCTGCCGCCGCACCCGAGATGATGAACAAGACAGCCGACCCCGTGACAGCCGACCAGAACCGCTTCGTAGTGTTCAACATGGTGCTTTTCGACGACACGGAACTCTCCATTTCCAACGGCACGAAGCTCGCCATCACCAACTACTTCAACACCGAGCTGCCCGAGAGCGGCATGTACAACGTAGCGGGCATCCTCTCCGTGTGGAACGACGTGATAAGCTTTTACCCCACCGCCTTCTACGACCCGACAACGGGCATCGCCAACACACGCATAGACACTGGCGCAACCGCCGCCCCCGAAGTGTTCGACCTCAGCGGCCGCCGCACCACGATGAACGCCAAAGGCCTGAAGATCGTAAGGCAAGGCGGGAAAACGAAGAAGATGTTTTAGAATATAGCACATAACAGCAAGGCGTGCAACATTTTTTTAGAATTTGCACGGCGGTCTGCGTTATTTTCCATAATTTTGCAGATACACATAATAAGTTTCTCATAAGGAAGCGTTATGTGTATCTGTTTTTTGTACAAAAAAATCATAAATAAGCAATGTCTGAAAGAAAAGTACGCGTGCGCTTTGCGCCCAGTCCCACCGGTCCGCTGCACATCGGCGGCGTCCGCACAGCATTATACAACTACCTGTTTGCCCGCCAGAAGGGCGGCGAACTCGTGTTCCGCATCGAGGACACCGATTCCAACCGCTTCGTGCCCGGCGCAGAGGCTTACATCATCGAAGCCTTCGGCTGGCTCGGCATCAAGTTTGACGAGGGCGTGAGCTTCGGCGGCAACTATGGTCCGTATCGGCAGAGCGAACGCCGCGACATTTATAAAAAATACGTGAAGCAGCTGCTCGACAGCGGCGCCGCCTACGTGGCGTTCGACACGCCCGAGGAACTCGACGCGAAGCGCAAGGAGGTGGAAAATTTCCAGTACGACGCGCACACGCGCCTCGGAATGCGCAACCAACTGACGCTGGGCAAAGAGGAAACGCAAAGGCTCATCGCCGAAGGCACGCCCTACGTGGTGCGCTTCAAGATTGAACCGGGCGAAGAGGTGCACGTGAACGACCTCATTCGCGGCGACGTGAAGATCATGTCGGACGTGCTCGACGACAAGGTGCTGTACAAGAGCGCGGACGAACTGCCCACGTACCACCTCGCCAACATCGTGGACGACCATCTCATGGAAATCAGCCACGTGATACGCGGCGAGGAATGGTTGCCCTCCGCACCGCTCCACGTACTGCTTTACCGCGCCTTCGGCTGGGCAGACACGATGCCCGAGTTTGCCCACCTGCCCCTGCTGCTCAAGCCCGACGGCAAGGGCAAACTTTCTAAGCGCGACGGCGACCGCCTCGGCTTCCCCGTGTTCCCCCTCGAATGGCACGACCCAAAGACGGGCGACATCTCTTCCGGCTATCGCGAAAGCGGTTATCTGCCCGAAGCGGTGATTAACTTCCTCGCCCTGCTCGGCTGGAACCCCGGCGGCGACCAGGAGTTGCTCTCCATGGACGACCTTGTGCGCTTGTTCGACCTCACGAAGTGCTCAAAGAGCGGCGCAAAGTTCGACTACGTCAAGGGGCAGTGGTTCAACCGCGAATATCTGCTGGCACGCCCCGAGGCAGAGCTTGCGCCGGAGTTTGTACGCGTGTTCGCCGCAAACGGCATCGCTGTTACAGAGCAGCAGGCCGCAGCCGTAATCGCCATGATGAAGACAAAGAACATCGAAGTGGAAGAAGGCGGCGTGAAGAAAAAGCGCAGCATCAGTTTCGTACGCGACTTCTATCCGCTCTGCGACTTCTTCTTCAAAGCCCCCGCCTACGACAAGGAGGATAAGTTTATCAAGAAAAACTGGAAAGACACCGCCGCCGCCGACATGCAGGAACTGGCCGCCGTGCTCGAAGGGCTGGAAGATTTCAGCATCGAGAGCCAAAAGGTGGCCGTTGAGGCTTGGGTTGGCGAAACGGGCAAGAAGCCTTGGAACGCCTGGCGCGTATGCCTCGTGGGCGAGGGCAAAGGCCCCGATATGTACGAACTGGCAGCTTTCCTCGGCAAAGAGGAGACGCTGCGCCGCATGAAAGCCGCATTGGAAGCATTATAATTTTCCCCATGTATTCCCTCGGTATTTATTTAATGGCACTCGGCGTGCGGGTGGCTGCGCTCTTCAAGGAGAAGCTGCGCAAAATGGTGCAGGGACACCGCGCCACGTGGCAGATGCTCCGTGCTCTCAGCGGCAAGGACACTTACGTGTGGTTTCACGCCGCCTCGCTCGGCGAGTTCGAGCAGGGCCGCCCGCTCATGGAACGCCTGCGCCGCGAGCATCCCGAAAAGAAAATACTGCTCACCTTTTTCTCGCCCTCGGGCTACGAGGTGCGCAAGAATTACGACGGCGCCGACCTCGTGTGCTACCTGCCTTTCGACACGCCCCTCAACGCGCGGCGCTTTGTAAAACTCGCCCGCCCGGAAGCCGCCTTTTTCATCAAATACGAGTTTTGGCGCAACTACATCGAGGCGCTCTACAAGCGCGGCATACCTTGCTACAGCGTGTCGAGCATCTTCCGCGAAAACCAGATTTTCTTCCGCCCCTACGGCCGCGGCTACGCTCGCTGCCTGAGCCGAATGACGCACCTGTTCGTGCAAAACGAAACCTCGCGCCGACTGCTCGAAGGCATAGGTGTGACGAATGTGGACGTGGTGGGCGATACGCGCTTCGACCGCGTGCTCGACATTCGCAACGCCGCCAAGCCCCTGCCGCTGGCCGAACGCTTCGCGGGTTGCTGGAAGGTACTGGTGGCAGGCAGTTCGTGGCCACAGGACGAGGAGATTATCATTCCTTATTTCAACAAGCACCCCAACCTCAAACTCGTGCTCGCGCCCCACGTGGTGAGCGAGGAGCACCTGCAAGCCATCGAGCGGCAGCTCACGCGCCCCGCGCTGCGCTACTCGAAAGCCACGCCGAAAGCGGTGGCGGAGGCCGACTGCCTGATTATCGACTGCTACGGCCTGCTCTCGTCCATTTACCGCTACGCTTCCATGGCATACGTAGGCGGCGGTTTCGGCGTGGGCATTCACAATGTGCCCGAAGCGGCGGTGTACGGCATTCCCGTTATTATCGGTCCCAATAATAAAAAGTTCCGCGAAGCGCAAGCACTCCTGCGGTGCGGCGGGTGCAAGGAAATAGCCGGCGCGGCAGACTTTGAGCAACTTATGGACGCTTGGCTCTCGGACAAGGAAGCGCTTGCGACAGCCGGCAAAGCCGCCGGCAGCTACATAGCCGACAATGCCGGCGCAGCCGACCGCATTTTCAGCAAAACCCTTCAATGAAAATCCTTTTAGTAAATACCTCCGACCACAAAGGCGGCGCAGCCATTGCCGCCATGCGGTTGCTGGAAGCCTTGCGCAAGAACGGTCAAGAGGCTACGCTGCTGTGCCGCGACAGCAGCACGGGGGGAGAAGGAGTTGTGGGCTTGCCTGAAAGCCGCCGGCAGCAGTTGCGCTTCATTGCCGAGCGGGCGGAAATCTTTGCAACGAACGGTTTCAGCCGGCAAAATCTCTTTGCCATCGACACCGCCGCCCACGGCACAGACATCACGCGCCTGCCGCTGTTCAAAGAGGCCGACGTGATACATCTTCACTGGATCAATCAGGCGATGCTCTCGCTCGGCGACCTCAAAAAGATTTTCAATTCGGGAAAGAAGGTCGTGTGGACGCTCCACGATATGTGGCCCGTGACGGGCATCTGCCACCACGCCCAGACTTGCGACCGCTGGCTGGCCGACTGCGGCAACTGCCGCCTGCTGAAACGCCCCTCGCCCCACGATATTTCTTACCGCATTTTCCATAAAAAGCAAAAGATTTACGCTGCCGCGCGCAACCTCTCCTTCGTGGGGTGCAGCCGCTGGCTCACAGACTTGGCACGCCGCTCGCCGCTCACCGCAGGCCACGAGGTGTGCAACATTTCCAATCCCATCGACACCGATTTCTACGCGCCGCAGCCTGCCGCTGCCGCCCGTGAGGCTCTTGGGCTGCCCGCCGAGGGAAAGTTGCTGCTGTTTGTCGCCTTTAAGGCCACCGACCCTGGCAAGGGCATTGCCTTTCTGCGCGAGGCTGTGGATATTATTGCCAAGGAAAACAAGGAACTCGCCGCCGCGCTCGGCGTGGTCATTGTGGGCAAAGAGGCAGAGCGTGCCGCAGAGGGTTTCGCCTGCCGCACCTATCCCTTGGGATATATCACCAACATGGAAAAGATGCGTACGATTTATCAGGCGATTGATATCCTGACTATGCCCACGCTGATGGACAACCTGCCCAACACGATTGTCGAGGCACAAGCCTGCGGCAAACCCTGCGTGGGGTTCAACGTGGGCGGCCTGCCGGAGATGATTGCCAACGGACTGAACGGCATGCTCGTACCCACGGGCAACGCGCAGGAACTGGCGCAAGGCATCGCCTCCGTGCTTTCCACAAAGAGCTACGATGCACTCAGCCGCAACGCACGCGCCGCAGCCGTGAGCAATTATTCGCAAAAAGCCGTGGCAGAGAAATATATTGCCGTTTATAATGGCACAGACAAGTAAAAGATAATCACCCAATAATGAAGCCTCCGCTTAAAATATCTGTCATCACCGTTACCTACAACGCCGCCAACCTTATCGCAAGAACAATTGGCAGCGTGGAAGAACAAACCTACGATGCCGTGGAACACATTATTATCGACGGCAATTCGCAAGACAGCACACTTTCTGAAATCCATCATTATCAAGAACGCAACAGCCGCACGGAGCACCCGCGCGAAATAGTATGCCGCAGCGAGCCCGACCGAGGCATTTACGATGCCATGAACAAAGGTTTGGAACTCGCCACGGGCAAATATCTGCTGTTTCTCAACGCCGGCGACCGTTTCCACACGCCCGACACACTCGCACAGATTGCCGCCGTGGCAGAAAAGGGCGACAAATTGCCTGCCGTGATTTACGGCGACACGCACATCGTCGATGCCGCCGGCAACTTCCTGCACCGCCGCCGCCTCTCGCCGCCCCCGCGCCTCACGTGGCGGTCGTTCCAGAGCGGCATGCTGGTATGCCATCAGGCATTCTTCGCCCGCCGCGACATCGCGCAGAAAACGCCCTACGACCTGCACTTCCGCTTTTCGGCCGACTTTGACTGGTGCATTCGCATCATGCGCGCCGCCCACCGCCGCAAACTCCCCTTGACGAACGCGGGCATCGTGGTGGCGGACTATCTGAACGAGGGCACCACCACGCGCCACCACAAGGCCTCCCTGCGCGAGCGGTTCCGCATCATGGAGAAATATTACGGACTGATGCCCACGCTGGCTTACCACTTATGGTTTCTGGTCCGCAATTTCATTAAAAAGTAAAAGCGCGGGGCACACAATATTATATATATGTACAGGTCAAAGAAATTATCTCCCGAAGAGGCTTACCGCCAGGCAAGCGGCGAATGTGCGCGGCGCGAAACGTGCCGCGCTCATTGGTACAGGAAGTTTATCGCCGCAGGGCTTTCGCCTTTGGAAGCCGACGACGTGCTCGGCCGCCTCGAGCGCGAGGGATTTATTGACGAGAGGCGTTATGCCCGAGCCTATGTGAGCGACCATTACCGCTTTTCGCAATGGGGGCGCGAGAAACTGCGCCACATGCTTTGCGCCGACGGCATCGCCTCGGCCGCCATTGAGGAAGCCCTGAAAGAGATTGACGAAGACGTATATCGCGAAAACCTTAAAAGTCTTTTGGAAAAGAAAATCCGTTCTGCAGGCACCGACGACCCGCGCACCCTTACCCGCAAAGTTGTGGCGTACGCCGCCGCCCGAGGCTACGAGGCCGACCTTATTTTTGAGGTTTTCAAGGACATTTATTGCTAATAGTAAAAGCAAAAACGCCTTTTTCTTATATAAAAGTTTGACAAAGGTCAGTTTTTTTTTACTTTTGCACGTATTCTAAATAAAAACTAAACAAAATCACATAAAACAATCTCCGTATGAAACAGAAATTACTTCTTTTCTTCTGCTTCCTGTTCGCTGCGCTCCTGCCCGCATCGGCAGATGAGCTGTATTACGATCAGGATTTTGACCAAGCCGCCGACTACGCCGAAGGCAGCTGGGTGCCCGAAGGCTGGTTATCGGAAGGCACGATTGCGCTTTATCGCCAAAAGGCTTCCGATATGGGTGCCTCTGCACACTCGGGCAGTTACGTGTTCGGCAATGTGGGCAGCTATATGGGCGTGCGCGATGAAATTGTCTATACGCCGGGCTTCACGCTCGTGGCTGGCAAGGTCTGCACGTTCAGCTTCTGGCTTTACGCGCCGGGCGGCAGTCCCGCTTCCATACGCAACACGCAGATTAAAGTGACGGCGGGCACGGCGCAGACCAAGGAAGCGCAGACCGTAGAACTTGGCCAAACGCCGAAGCAGGCACACAGCACGTGGACAAAGTATTCCTTTGAGTTTACCCCCGAGACAGAAGGCGAATATTTCTTTGCGCTCCATCTTGTCACCACCATTGCGCAGAGCGGTTTGGTGGCTTTCGACGACATTGTGGTTGAAGGCGAAACGCCCGCCCCGCCTGTTCCCGCTAACGAACTGCAAGAACTTTCCGCCGCCTATGCCGACGGTTTCGACTTTACCGCGCCTTATACGTATAAGGGCGAAGCCATTGTGAGTTATGTGAATGCCGCTGCCGGCGTGGCTTATCTGCAAGACGTGACGGCTGGCGCCAAACTCCTTTTCCCCTCTGCCGCCGCCCCGAAAGCAGGCGACAAGATCAGCGACCTCGGCTGCACACTCGCCCTCGCCGACGGCGTGCTCACAATGACCATTCCCGGCGATGCCGCCGCGCCCGCCTTCACCACCGTTTCCGAAGGCAATGCGCTTCCCGCGCAGCCCGTCACCCTCGAAGCCCTTGCAGCCGAGCCGCAGCTCTATGCCGGCAAACTTATTGCCGTGGACAGCGTGACGTTCAGCAACATCGAAGCGGGCGACGTGTTTGAAGAAGGATTAGACTATACGCTTACCGATGGCACGTCCTCCATCGCTCTCGGTTTCCTCCCCGGCGATGCGCTCTACGATGAGGGTATTCCCACCGAAGTGCTCAAAGTGACGGGTATCGCCCTAAGCGGCACGACTGCCACGATTGCGCCGCGCACGCTCGAGGATATGCAGAAATACACCGCGCCCATTGTCCACGATACGAAGGAACTGCCTTACCAGCAGTCGTTCGACAATGAAAATGAAGACTACGACGGCACGTCGCAGCTGCCTACGGGCTGGGCTTGCACGGGCACAGTGCCTTTCGTTACCGCCAACATGGACGGACTGCTTGCCCACGGCGGCACTTATTACCTCATCACGCCCGAGGGCTCTTTCCTACGCGATGAACGCCTCTACACGCCTTTCTTCGACATGGAAGCCGGCAAGACGTATGTGTACAGCTTCTATCTCTACCTCCCGGGCAAGGTGTCGCTCGGCACGCTGCAACCCACCAACGTTACGGTAACCGTGGGCAACGACCAGGAGAGCAGCGCACAGACCACCACGCTCCTCACGCTCAACGGGCAGAGCCTTACGAGCTGGACGAAGCAGGAAGTGAAATTTGTGCCGATGGTAAGCGGCCAGTACTGCTTTGCCGTCAATCTTTCCTCTGAAAGCCCCTCGTGCGGCGACATTGCCATCGACGACGTAACGGTGTTTGAAGAAGGCTCCGTGATGCGCCCCACCGCCGAGTTCGGCATACCTGCGTGGTACGATGTTTACGAGTCGCGCCTCTGCGTATTCCGTGGCACTGCCGTGCAAATGATTAACCTCTCCACCGAAGCTACTGAATACGAGTGGAGCATTCCCGGCGCGAGCCCCGCAACCTCTACCGAGAAGAACCCCGCTTTCTTCTTCCCCGAAGAAGGTACGTACACCATCACGCTGACCGCCAAGAACAGCCGTTTCAGCAAGACTACGACGAAAGAAATTAAGGTGTACTTCCCCACCGACGAGGGTCAGCTCGGCTTGATGAACTACAATCCCGGCGAGGATAAGATGATTAGCTATTTCGATGAAATGCCTACTTATCCCACCGACCCTGAATTTGACTACATTTCCGGCTTCAACCACTACTATTACCGTTACGCCCAGCGCTACGCCCTGCCTGAGGAGACCAAGATGACCATTTCGAGCATCTCTACTTGGCTCGTGGCTTACTCGCGCATGTCGGCCTACACCGCCGAAGAGCGCAACTGGCCCTTCACTATTTCTTTCTATGGCGAGACTAACGGCAAACTGGACGAAACCAAGTGCTTCGGCCGCAAGATTTCTACGCTCGTAGACGAGTTCGGCAACGTGGGTATCGGTTACGAGCACCCCAAGATGTGGGGCTTCAGCCTCGAAAGCAACCCCATCACGGTGCAGGGCAACTTCTACGTGGCCTTTGAATACGATCCGCAAATCCCCATCGACTCGCCCGACCCCAACATCACGCGCTCTTACATTGCGCTCAGCCTTGCGCAGAGCCGTCTGCCGCAGTCGAACATGTACGTTTATCCCACTTCTGGTCCCGAAGGATTTACCAAGACCAACCAGTGGTGCAGCCTCAACGAATTCGACGCTTCTAAGGAAGGTTACAGCCTCGCCCTCATCTTGTGGGCAAAGGCTGAGGGTGCAGCAGCCCCCGAAGGCATTATGGCTATCGGCACTGACGGCAAGCCTGCCTTTGCCGCCCGCCCCTGCGGCGACAACCTCAACGTAAGCGGCACGGAAGCCGGCGAACGCCTCACGCTCTTCGATGCCAGCGGCCGCCTCGTGCGCACCGCAGCGGCCGAAACGGGCGCCACGCAGATCAGCCTCGGCGGATTGAGCGCAGGCACATATATTATTATGTCGTCGAAAGGCGCAGTGAAATTTGTGAAAAAGTAAATTATGAATTAATTAGTAGACAAGTAAACAAGTAAACGAGTAAACAAGACAAGTTACTCATCTAAAATATAATTAGCACGATACTTCTATTTCGTCTACTCGTATACTAAAAACTATTCTGTCTCGTTTACTCGTCCACTTGTCTACTCGTTTACTTAAAATATTATGACCTCCACAGCAATATTCTCTTTCAAAAGAGCCGGCAGCGTATGCCGGCTCTTGCTGCTTTCCGTGCTCTGCGCCATAGCGTGCAGCCGCGCAGCAGCCGTGCCCGCCTATCCGGGACTTATTACAGTGAAGCAACCCTCGGGTAAAACCGTCAGCATCTATCTGCGCGGCGATGAGCACAGTCATTGGGGCGAAACGCCCGACGGCTACACCCTCCTGCGCGACGGCGAAGGCTTTTGGGCTTTTGCCCGCGCCACTGCAGAGGGCGGCATCGAAGCCTCTGCCCTGCGCTACGACGGCAGCATCCTCGCCGCCGAGCGGGCAGGCATTCGCAAGGGTCTGCGCCCCTCGCGCAGCATCTCGCAACCAGAGGTGCAGCAGCCCGGCATGCAGAAAGCCAAAAAACTGCAAGTGAGCAACTCTTTCCCCACCAAGGGCAAGCATAAGCTCCTCATGCTGCTTATCAACTACAACGACACGGAAACGCTCTACACGCAAGCCGATTTCCAAAACGTGATGAACCAAGAGAACTACGCCGGCACGGGCAGTTTCCGCGACTACTATCTCGAGCAGTCGTTCGGCCAACTCGACATCGAAACCACCGTCACGCCGTGGATTCAACTCAACGGCGCGAAGCGCTACTACGGTTCGGAGGGCGCGGTGGCCATGATTACCGAAGCCCTGCGCATGATTGAGGACCAGATAGACCTGCGCGAGTTCGACAACGACGGCGACGGCGTGCTCGACGGCCTCACCGTGATCCACCAGGGCACGGGGCAGGAAATGACCGGCTCGTCGTCGGACATCTGGTCACACAGCAGCGAAATCATCGGCCTCACCATCGATGGCATCGCCGTGAAGCGCTACACCATTCAGCCCGAACAGCAGCGCGAGGAGAAGATTACGAACATCGGCGTCATCTGCCACGAGTTCGGCCACAACCTCGGCGCACCCGATTTCTACGACACCGACTACGCCCAGTCAGGCGGCACTTACGGCGGCACGGGCGTATGGGACATCATGGGCGGCGGTGCATGGAACGGCGACAACGGCTCGCAGCCGGCAGCCTTCAATATGTGGCAGAAATGGCAATACGGCTGGATCACGCCCACCGAACTCACCGCCGCCACGCACATCAGCAACATGCCCTCTTCGCGCCTCGGCACGGCCGCTTATAAAATCGACACCACCGTGCCCGGCGAATACTTTATCCTCGAAAACCGCCAGCGCGAAGGTTCGTTCGGCACGCCTCTGCCCGGCAGCGGTCTGCTCATCTACCACATCGACGAAAATCTCATTTCGCAAACCGTAGAGCAGAACACGCTCAACGTGCAGTATCCGCAAGCCGCCTACACCGTTTGTGCCAATGCCGGCACCGACCCCTCTTCTTCGTCATTCTCCTACGGCGATGTCACGACCGCCGGAACGCCCTTCCCCGGCAGCGCGGGCATCACGTCGTTCTCCGACGCCACCCTGCCTTCCTGCAAATCGCGCAGCGGCCGCCACTCTTATTTTGCCTTGAAAAATATCACGGAGACCGGCGGAACCATCAGTTTCGACTTCATCAAGGAAACCACGCCTCCCGCGCCGCAGGACTTCCACGCCGAAACGCAGCGCGGCAAGGTGAACCTCGCATGGACCGCGCCGCATCCTGAAGGGTCTTACACCGCGCCGCAGTTCTACACCGTGTATCGCAACAACGCGCCCATCGGCACCACCTCCGCGCTTACCTTTGCGGATAACGAACCCGATGCCGACGGCCTGCTCGTTTATAGCGTAGACGCCACCTATTCCAACGAAATGGTGTCGCCCTACGTAGAGGATTCGCTCATGATACCCACCAACCGCGTCACTGCCGTCACCGCCACGCGCTCCTCTGCTACCAACACGCTGCGCTGGACGCTCGGCAACCGCCTCACACGTGTGGACATCACGCCCAACGAGGCCGACTACACGCAACTCAATATCCAAGGCGTGGATTCCGTGGACTTCGTGCAGCGTTTCTCCGCTGCCGACCTCACCGCCTATAAGGGCGCGCGCATCACGTCGGTCGCCATCTTCCCCCTCACCACGTCTTCCACCTCTACCTACGAGGTGCGCGTGTGGGAAACGGACAAATACGGCAACAACCCACGCATCGTTTCCAGCCGTCCCGTCTCCGAGTTTGGCGTGAGCGCGTGGAGCCGCGTGATGCTCACCGAACCGGTGACAATCATCAAGGGACGCGACTACTACATTGGCGCACACCTCAAAAGCACGCAAAACGGCTTTTCGCTCATGAGCGACACGGGGCCTTACCAAAACGGCGGCTGCCTGCTCAAGTTTGAAGACGAATGGGAGGAGGCTCAAAATCCGCAGGGCAACTTCTACCTCTACGCCGAGTTGCAATATCCCGATCCGAAGACGCAGACCGTTCCCACAGGCTTGGACGAGCCCGTCACCGACCCGTTCAGCCAGTTGCAATATCCGCTCGGTTTCCGCGTGTACCGCGACGGCGTTGAAGTGGGCACCACCGCCAATCTCCTCTTCCTCGACACCGCCGCGCCCGCCGGCGAGCACGACTATGCCATCTCCTCGCTCTTCCGGGGCGGCAATGAGAGCGACACCGTAGAGTTCCATTTCGACGGTTCAGAGCAACCCACGGGCATTGCCGCCACGCCCCTCGCCGCCTCGCCCTCCCTGCGCTTCACGCGCGGCACAGGCAGCCTCACCCTCACGGGCAGCGGCAGCGTCACCGCCACCGACACGGCAGGCCGCACCCTCCTGCGCCGCACCACTTCGGGCGACACGGCCCTCACCCTCGCCCCCGGCGTTTACATCATCCGCCTCGCCACTACCGACGGCAAGGTATATACCTGGAAGGTAGAACTGTAAGCAAAAAAGAATCTTAGTAAAATAAAACTGCGCAAGGGAGCCTATGGTTTCCTTGCGCAGTTGTTTTATGCCGAATGGAGTGGGGGCGTTTTGCAAAACGCCCGGTAATGGTTGCTTCATTGATTAGTGCCATTCGGCGCACACGGCGGGCGTTTTGCAAAACGCCCCTACTATTCACGCGCACGGAGCAATTTTTTTCTTTCTCCTTGATAATTTTCCCTTTCTCCCTGACATTTTTTCCTATCTGCGCAGAAATTTTTTGTTACAAACTTTGTAACGCTTGTTAGAAAGTTTGTAATACGTGTTACAAAGTTTGTAACAAAAAATATCTCCGAGAAAATGAAAAATTTCAAGGAGAAAGAAAGATCTGTCTTAGCAGACAGAAAAAAATATCTGCGCAGAAAGGATTTTCTTCCTGCGCAGACAGTAAATGCGAAGTGCTATAAAAATGCTGCCTTCAATCTGAAAGTTCCGACGCGTTGCTGTAATGGCGGATATGTATGCCGAAAAGGGTGTCGCAATCGGTGGGTACGCCGACGGGCATACGGGGCACGGGCACGCCGCTACCCAGAGGTTCGCGGCCAAGTTCTTCATACGCCTCGTCCCAAAGGCCGGCGTCGATGAATGATTGCAGCGTCTGCGCACCGCCCTCCACGAGCAGCGAACGGATGCCTTCGCCGTGGGCAGCAGAAAGTAGCGTGGGAATGTCTGCAAAGGCGGTGAAGCCGGCGGGCAGGTCGCCCTCGGCAATCCGTCCCAACACGTAGCGGCGCGGATTCGGGCCGCTCCAATGGCGCACGGTGAGGGTGGGGCGGTCAGCAAGAAGTGTGGCGTGGCCAACGAGGATAGCGTCGTGCTCGGCGCGGAGGCGATGCACGCGCATAAGGGTGTGGGGCGTGGAAATAAGGGCGGCAGAAATTTCAGGGTTTTGCACGCCCGTGAGTTCGTCGATGCGCCAGCGGTCTATAAAGCCGTCGGAAGAGCGCGACCATTTAAGAGTGACAAACGGCCGGCGAAGGGTTTGCGAGGTGACGAATTTGCGGTTGAGTGCCAGACATTCTTTTTCCAATACGCCGACTGTTACCTCCACGCCGCCGCGCCGCAATATCTCTACTCCGCGTCCAGACACTTTGGCAAAGGGGTCGATGCACCCCACTACGCAGCGACGGAAACCTTGCCGCACAATCATCTCTGCACAGGGCGGCGTGCGTCCGAAATGGGCGCAGGGCTCGAGGCTGACATATATGGTGCTTTCGGGAATGAGGCGGCGCAGACTGTCGGGCACGCTGCGCACGGCGTTCACCTCGGCGTGGGGCGTGCCGCACTCGCGGTGCCAGCCCTCGCCGATAATTTTATCATCGTGGACTATCAACGCCCCTACCATCGGATTGGGCGAAGCGGACTGGCGGCCGTTTTTGGCCAACTGTATGCAGCGGCGCATCCATTTTTCGTCAAGAAGATTGAGTGCCATTATATTAAATTTATAATTTTGCAGATAAATGAACGAGATTTTCCAATATATATATAATGCCTTGCGCAGGCGCTACGAAGCGGGCGAGGCTCGGGCTTTGGCGTTTGCCCTGCTCGAAGACGGCTTCGGCGTGGAGCGTACGGCGGTTTATGCCGACAAAGTTAGCAATTTCGGTGCAGCGGAGCACATGCGGCTGGACGATATTCTCTCACGTATGAAAAACGGCGAACCGCTGCAATATGCCATAGGCAAGGCGCGGTTCAGGGGAGAATTTTATAAGGTAAATCCCGCCGTGCTTATTCCGCGCCCGGAAACGGAGGAACTTGTGGAGATGTGCACGGCATGGGGCAAAGGATTTTTTGAAGAAAAGGGTAGGGGAGAAGCACTGCGGATTTTAGATGCCGGAACGGGCAGCGGCTGCATCGCTATCAGTGTGGCAAAGGAACTGGATAATGCGGCGTATGTGGAGGCTTGGGACATTTCGGAAGCGGCACTCGATGTGGCAAATGAGAATGCCGACTTGCACGGCGCACAGGTGGTTTTCAAGAAACGGGATATTTTAAACTTTATGCCTGAAACCGCGTTTGACCTGATTGTGAGTAATCCGCCTTATATAACAGACGATGAGCGGAAGGATATGGAAGCGCACGTTTTGGACTACGAACCACACACTGCGCTCTTTGTGTCGGACCATGACCCGCTCTTATTTTACCGCGCCTTGGCGAAACTGGCCAAGGAATGCCTCGCGCCAAATGGCATGATAGCCGTGGAGACCAACAGAATGTTTGCCGTCGACGTGAGACTGCTTTTTGAAGAAAATGGTTTGGAGAAAACTAAAACTCTAACGGATTGCTTCGGAAACAAGAGGTTTGTGGTGGGGACTTGCAGCAAATAATATTTTTTGGGATTCACTGATTTATATATTATTTTTGGCCACTAATTTATTTTTTGCCCACGAGTTATTATTTTTTTTGCCCACGAATCTCACGAATCTACACAAAAAAGGATACCATTCTGGAACGAACCAACGTTAATCTTCTGCGCGCGGCATTGATCACATATATCTGCCGTGACGCAGCGCAAT
>SFFY01000053.1 GCA_004556745.1 Bacteroidales bacterium
AGCGGGATCGTCCAGTAAAACGCTGGGCGATCCCCTTCTTGATCGGGCGGTTGTGCTTTATGCAAAGGCGGAATTCGGCTTCAATGACGACGCGGAGCGTTACCGCAACGCATACGATTATTTGAAGTGCGCCTTGTCGCTGACCGCTGATTACACCGAAGAAAGCGAGGGTAAATAAATGAGATGGGGCGAACAAATAACATTGGTTGCCTTGTCTGAACCTTCGCCGCGCACGAACGAACACGGCTTCCCCGTCGCCCGCACAGAAACCGCGACAACGGTTTTCGCTGACAAGAAATCCGTTGGCTTTTCGGAGTTCTACAAGGCGCAACAGGCGGGCTATACGACGGAATTAAAATTCGACGTGCATTCCTTCGAGTATGAGGAACAGCAGATCGTGGAATATCCCGTTTCGAGCGGGAAACGGTATCGCGTCCTTCGGACGTACACGCATGGGAACGGAGAATTTACAGAGTTGACGCTGGTTAATCTTCCGGAAGCGGAAGGGGGCGGCAACAATGGCGAAGTTTAACGTTGTCGGGCTGGACGACGTACAAGAAGCAATGCTTCGGCAAGACGCGATCGTTGAAGAAGCCGTGCCGGAAATGCTCAAAGCGGGTGGCGCAGTAATGCAGAAGGCACAGCAAGAAGAGATCAAGACAAGGTTCAACAGCAGACGAAGCACGGGGGCGCTTCTTGCGTCCATCAAAGTATCCGCCGTGAAAGAGATTGACGGCGGAAAACGGGTTGAAATCTATCCGAACGGAAAGGACAAGCACGGAGTACGCAACGCGGAAAAAGGCTTCGTCCTTAATTACGGGCGTTCAAATATGCCCGCGCGCCCGTGGTTCACGGCGGCGAATGAAAAGGCGGCGGACGACGTTGTTTCGGAAATGCGCCGCGTATGGGAGGAAAAGCAAAATGAAGAACGTTGACAGCTTGTTAAAAGCGGAGCTTGAAAAGCTGGGCGTTCCCGTCGAACGCCTTAAATACGGCGGGAAGGCGGCTTGCTTTATCGTCTATCAGCTTGTCGTGGGGCGCGACACGTTCTTTTCAGACGATGAAGAGGGCGCGCAGGAATTCACGTATCAAGTACACGTCTATTCAAAAACGGATTACATCGACATTCTTCAACGCTTGAAAACAGCATTGAAGGCGGCGGGGTTCTACGCGATCACGATAGACGCGGAAACATACGAACAGGACACGGGATATTACCACGTTCCCGTTGAAATCAAGTATATGGAGGTATGACACATGGCAACAATCGGTTTGCGCGATCTTTACCGCGCACCCATCACGATCGGCGCGTCCGGCGCGGAGGAATACGGAACGCCCGTGCGTATGGCGAAAGCTATTTCGGCGGAGCTTTCCGTTGAAGTCGCCGAAGCGATCCTTTACGCCGACGACGGCGCGGACGAAGTTGTAAAAGAATTCGTATCCGGAGAAATCACGCTGAACGTGAACGATCTTCTTCCGGCTGATCTTGCCGCCCTGCTTGGACAGAAGCAGGACGCGGACAAGGTTGTTTACGGTTCTGACAGCGACGAAGCGCCCTATACCGCAATCGGCTTCCGCGCGAAGAAGGCGGGCGGAATGTACAAGTACATTTGGCTTTACAAGGTCAAATTCGCGATCCCCGATGAAAACTACACCACGAAGGGCGACAGTATCGAATTTACTACGCCGGAGATCGTCGGACAGTTTATCAAGCGTTCCGACGGATTGTGGAAGGCTGAACACGTCGCAGAGCCTACGAACAGCGTGGCGACGGCTTGGTTCACTTCCGTTCGTGAGCCTAACAACGCGGGCAGTTAATCGAATATCGAAAGGAGGAACGGCGGGAAGTCTGAAAAGGCTTCCCGCCTTATTCTGCTATGAGCGCAATTAAAGACGGACGTTTCCCGATCATGCTGGACAAGGAAAGACACCTTCTTTTCAGTCTGAACGCGATCGACGAAATGCAGGACAAATTCGGCGGCTTCGATCGCCTTGATACCGTGCTTTCCGGCAAGGACAGCATTAAAAATCTTCGCTGGCTTCTGACCGTGCTTTTGAATGAGGGCGCGGCGGACGACGAAGAACCGCTTACCGAAAAACAGGTGGGCAAGCTCATTCATACGGGCAATTTTGCCGACGTGAAAGCGGCGATCTTCAAATCCTTTTCTATGGGCAACAACGGAACGCCCGAACCGCCCGAACGGGACGAAGAGGAAGAGGACGACGAAGAGGACATCGAAAAAAACGCAACAGCGGGCAAGGAATAATCGACCTTGCCCGCCTTCTTTATATCGGCGTAACGCTTCTTCGCTGGAGCGAAGCCGAAGTATGGCGCATGACACCGTATAAAATTTTGACGCTTTTCAAAATTCATCGTGAATTCAATCCGGATCGTTTCAAGCCCGTTCCGAAAGAAGTTGATATTGACGACGTGCTGGGAGGGATATAAATGGCGAAAGAAGAGCAGATCAAAACATCAATCGACCTTACAGGCGAAAAAGAGTATCGCGCCGCTTGCACTAACATAAATTCTTCCCTTCGCGAAATCGGATCGGAAATGAAGCTGACGACGGCGGAATTCGCCGACAACGCAGACAGCGTGGAAGCGCTGACCGCGAAACAGAAGCTATTACAAAAGCAGTTCGATGAACAGGCGAAGAAAGCAGAAGCGGCGGAAAAGGCATTGAAGAAAATGCGCGATAACGGTATCGAACCGACAAATCCCGCATATCAGAAAATGCAAACAAATCTGAACAACACCAAAGCCGACATGGTGAAAATTCAAAAGGAAATCGACGACACTTCTAAAAAGCTGAAAAGCTCAAAGGTGGATTGGGAGAGCGTCGGCGAAACCGTCGGCAAAGCAGGAAAGGCGATCGGCGCAGCTTGCGCGGCTATGGGTGCGGCGATTGCGGCGGCGGGTGCGGCATTCTTCGGGCTTGCCGAAGAAACACGCGAAGCCCGCGAAAACATGGGTAAACTTGAAACCAGCTTCACGACGGCGGGACATTCGGCAGAGGACGCGAAAAACACCTATACGGAGTTGTACGGCGTTCTTGGCGACGACGGACAGGCAACGGAAGCCGCCGCGCACCTTGCGAAGCTGACTACGAACGAAAAAGAGCTTTCGGACTGGACAAACATTTGCACGGGCGTTTACGCGACATTCGGCGACAGCTTGCCGATTGAAGGCTTGACCGAAGCCGCGAACGAAACGGCAAAGACGGGATCAATCACGGGCAATCTTGCCGACGCGCTGAATTGGGCGGGCGTTTCCGAAGATGATTTTCAAGCCAGCCTTGACGCTTGCACATCGGAGCAGGAGCGGCAAGCCCTTATAACGTCCACGTTGAACGGGCTTTATTCCGAAGCGGCGGACAAGTACAGAGAGGTAAACGGCGACATTATCGACGCGCAGAAGGCAACAGCAAATCTGAACAGCGCTATGGCGGCGCTGGGTGCGATTGCTGAACCGATCATTACAAAGCTGAAACAGCTTGCGGCGGAGCTTTTGCAGGAAATAACGCCGTTCGTCGAGCTTATCGGAAAAGGCTTGACGGGTGCGCTTTCCGGTGCAGAGAGCGCGGCGGAGGACTTCACAGACGGCTTGCTGGGTATGGTTACGTTCGCGATCGAAAAGCTAACGGAAATGTTACCGACCTTCCTTGAATTCGCGGTGAAGATGATCGCGAATATCGCTACGGGCATAGCTCAATCGTTGCCGACGCTTGTTCCTTCGCTGGTTCAGCTTGTAACGGACATCGTGCAAGTTCTGATCGACAATATCCCGTTGCTGATCGACGCGGCTTTACAGCTTGTAACAGGGCTGGCGGAAGGCATTATAAACGCGATCCCCGTTCTTGTTGCGGCGCTTCCGCAGTTGATAACCAGCTTGATCGACGGTTTGCTTTCCGCAATCCCGCAGATCATTCAAGCGGGTATCGACCTTCTGACGGCGTTAATTACCGCCCTTCCGGAGATCATCACAACGATTGTTGAAGCGATCCCGCAGATCATTGAAGGCATTATCACGGCGCTTACGGAGAACATACCGCTTATCATTCAAGCAGGCATTGATCTTCTTGTCGCGCTCATACAGGCATTACCGCAGATTATAACGACGATCGTTCAAGCGATCCCGCAAATCATAAGCGGCATTGTAAACGCGCTGATCGGCAACATCGACCAAATCATTATGGCGGGCGTTCAGCTTTTCGTGGCGCTCATTCAGAATTTGCCGACGATCATAGTTGAAATCGTGAAGGCAGTTCCGCAGATTGTTTCCGGCATTGTGCAAGCGTTCGCGTCGCTGGGCGGCGAAATGATAAACGCTGGCGCAAACCTTCTTCACGGCTTGTGGGAAGGTATCAGCGGGGCGGCTTCGTGGTTGTGGGAAAAGGTATCCGGCTGGGCTTCGTCCCTTGTTTCGGGTATTAAGGACTTCTTCGGCATTCATTCCCCGTCAACGGTATTCGCTGAAATCGGCGGCAACATGGCGGACGGCGTGGGCGTAGGCTTCACCGACAACATGGGCGGCGTTGAAGGCGATATGACCGCCGCAATGGGCGGAGCGGGCGCGCTGACGGCGGCGGAAGCAGTAAACGCCGTGAACAACGGCATTATTGCGAACATTGAAGGCTTGTCCGGAGCGGTGAACGCGATCGTCGAGCGGGTTATTACCGGACTGACGGCGCAAGCTCAACGTTTCAATCAAGCCGGACAGGACTTCGACAAGAACATAGCTTCCGGCATGGTGGCGGGTATCGTGCAGATCACGCAGAAAGTACCGCAGATCGCGCAAAGCATTATTACCGCATTCACGGCACAACATCAAAAGTTCGTAACCGAAGGAACGAACATCGACAAGAGCATAGCGCAAGGAATGATCGCGGGTATCCCGCAGATCACGGGCAAGGTTGCACAAATTATTCAGCCCGTTATTACCGCGCTTCGCTCTTACGTATCGGAGTTCACGGCGGCGGGCGAAGAGATGGTGCGCGGCATTTGGAAGGGCTTTCAAAATATGTCCGGCTGGCTTGAAAGCCGTGTCCGCTCTATGATGAGGGATATTGTGGCGGCGGTTGAAGAGGAAATGGACATCAATTCCCCGTCGAAGGTTTTTGCCCGTATCGGTTCGTACATGGCGCAGGGCTTGGGCGAAGGCTTCGCCCGCGAAATGCGCGACGTTGAAAGTTCGATCCGGCGCGAAACGTCGAACGCCGTTCCGGAATTCCGTTCCGGAGAGGGACGCGACACGCGCGGCGGCGGTATGCCTTCCGTTGAAGTCGTGCAAAACATCTATGCGAACGAAACGAGCTACGCCGAACAGCAAAGACAGGCGGCGCGGCAGTTCCGGCAGATTGCGCGGGAGGTTATGGCATGAGGACACAAGAAAAATTGATCTACACGAACGAGCGCGGGGAAAGCATAGAGTTTTCCCCCGCTTCTTCGTATCACGTAAACTTCAAGGACGTTACCGGACTTTCCGACGTGCGGAACGCTATTTACAGCACCAACAGCATGGGGCAGGACGGCGACACATACTTGGGCTATCGGATCGAAAGCCGCGATATTGACATCGTGGGATACATCAAGGAGCGGGACAAGCAAGCGGCGCAGAACCTACGCCGGAAGCTGAACCGCATATTAAATCCGCAGTACGAAGCAACGTTGACGTATGTTTTCGGCGACTTCCGGCGGGTGATCGGGTGCAAGATCGACGACGCGCCGATCTTCAAGCGAAAGCCGATCTTCGAGCAATTCACGGTTAGCTTGTCTTGCCTTAATCCATTTTGGAGAGAGGAAACGGAAACGCGCGAGGACATAGCAACGTGGATCGGCGGCTTTGAATTCCCCGTTCCGGACGGGCTGGAGCTTTACGACGGCTGGGAAATCGGCTATCGCCAGCCGTCGCTGATTGTGAACGTCTACAATTCCGGCGACGTGAAAAGCGGTATCCGGATCGAGTTCCGCGCGATCGGCGCGGTTACAAATCCCGTATTGCTGAACGTCGATACACGGGAGTTTATCAAGCTGAATATTTCGCTTGTAGCGGGCGACGTTTTAACTGTTTCCACGGGCTACGGTGAAAAAGCCGTGAAGCTGAACCGTGGCGGCACGATTACAGACGCGTTCCGCTATCTCGACGTTGATAGTTCGTATTTGCAGATCGCCGTGGGCGACAATCTCTTCCGTTATTCAGCGGACGCGAACGCCGAAAATCTCGAAGTTTCGATCTATCACAATAACTTGTATTTGGGGGTGTAGCGCGGTGGAATTATACGTTTATAGCCGCGATATGACACTTCAAGGGATCGTCGAAAAGATTTCGTCCTTGATATGGACGCGGCGTTATTGGAGTTGCGGCGAATTCAAGTTGCTTGTTCCCTTCACGGAGGAACACGCCCGCTTGCTGGTGAAGGAAAATATCATCATCAAGCGCGGCGGCAACGAAGCGGCGGAAATCCGCTATATTCACATCACGAAGAATTCACAGGGCATGGAGGAAATAGAGGTTCAAGGCAAGTTCCTTCTTTCGTGGATCGGCAAGCGCATTTTGACAACGCAGATCATCACGAAGGACACGACACAGAACATTCTATACGCCATTGTGAAGCAGACTTGCACGAACGCAGGAGCGGCGCGCAATATCCCGAATTTCAGCATATCAACGACCGACGCAGACACCGGAAGCGGGCAGATCGACTATACTTCGGAGCAGTACGCGAACGCCCAGCTTGCGGCGGAAACGGCGGCGAAGGCGGCGAAGCTGGGTATTCGGGTTCTGACAAATGCCCGCACGGGCAAGCATACCTTTTCCGTTTACGAAGGGCGCGATCTTACGGCGGGCAATACCGCAGGGAACGCGCCTTGTATATTTTCGCAGGAGTTCGACAACATCGTTGAACAGGAATACACGAACAGCGTTGAAAACCTTAAAACAACGGCTTACGTCGGCGGAGAGGAAAAAGAAGGCGTAACGCGGAAGGTTGCCGAAGTCGGCGGCAGTTCGACGGGGCTTTCCCGCGACGAAGTTTTCATCAATGCAACGGACATCGTGCAGGAATACGAAAACGAGAGCGGGCAGACCGTAACGCTTACAACGGCGCAGTATTTAGCGCTTCTTTCCGCGCGCGGCGTTGAAGAGCTGGAGCAATACGCGGAAACGCTTGCTTTCGGATCGAAGATCAACACGAACGCGAATTTGAAGTACGGCACGGACTACGATTTGGGCGATCGGGTAACGTGTATCAATAAGCGCTGGAACGTCCGCATTGACGTTCGCATAACGGAGATCGCGGAAACCTACGAAACCAGCGGCGAAGAAATAGATATTACCTTCGGCGAGAGCTTGCCCGCGCTTCTGACACAAATTCGGCAGATTACGAAATAAAGGAGGGCTTCACAGCATGGAAAAATCAAGTTTCTTCAACAGCGTTTCGCACGATCGCACGTACAAAGCGGAGGATTGGGCGGAATACTTCGCTTCGTTCATCGGGAACGGCGTTTTCCCCGTCCCTTCGACGGGGCTTCAAGTCGTCGCAAACGACGGAATGAAGCTGAACGTCAAAACGGGCAAAGCGTGGATCAACGGTTACTTCTACTTCAACACGGGCGATCTTGCCGTCGAGCTTGACACGGCGGACGGACAGTTGAACCGCATTGATCGCGTTGTCGTCCGCTGGGATTTGACAAACCGCGTTATGTCGGTGAAGGTCAAATCTTCTTCGTTCAGCGCGTCCCCTACCGCGCCCGCATTACAGAGGGACGCGGACGTTTACGAGCTTGCGCTGGCGGACATCTACGTGGGCGCGGGCGTAACAGCAATCACGCAAAGCAAGATCACGGATCAACGCTTGAACACGTCGCTTTGCGGCGTTGTTGCCGCCGTCGTTCAGCAGATCGACACGGCGGCTTTTAACGCACAGCTTCAAGCGTGGTTCGCTGAATATCAATCCCTTTCGGCGGCGGAGTACAACACGCTTGTTTCGTATATGAATTCGCTGAAATTGCAGGGTAACACGCAGTACGAAGCGTTCGAGCAACACATGGCGGATTTTGAAACACAGGCGGCGGCGGACTTCAACGCATGGTTTAACGGCTTGCAAAACGTCCTTGACGATAACGCGGCAACAAATCTTCTGAATATCACGAACGCGCTTGACGCGCGCGTGGATATGCTGGAAGCGGTGCTTTTCAATGACATTACGACAAATCCGTTCTTGATCCTCTTCGATGATCTCGACGGCGTAACGTCTACGGGCATTTGGAACGAGAGTTTGCAGAGGATCGAATGCTGACGCGGTACGCTTGCACGGCGGCGGAATTGTCGTGCGTGATCGGAAACATCTTCGCGGAGCTTTCCCCGCCATGCGCGGCTTGCGGCGCGGAGGTATTACAGATCACAGGAACAACGGTTACAGGGAACGCGGCAACGCTGACCGTTACCGAAGCGGGCTTCGATTTCGACGGGTGCGCCGACGATACCGCTATGATCGAGCGAATGCGGAAAGGACGGTGCATATATGCAAAGACCGGAGCGGGAGCGGAAAGAACCAACGGAATTCAACGTGATTGTGAAAGCGAAAGACCTTGTAAAGCACACCTTCACGATCACGAATTCGACGGAGCGCTACCCGAAGAAATACCGCTTCACGCTTGTAAACAGGATACAGGATAAAGCGGTGGACATTTACGAATGCGTCCTTGAAGCGAACGAATTAGACCTTCGGGACGCGCAGGAATACAGACAACGGCAGAAGCTACAAGCAAAGGCGCTGACCTATTGCAAGGAGCTTCTATTTTTCATAGAGCTTTCGCAGGAAATGGGCTTTATTTCTATGAGCAGTTGCGAATATTGGTCAAAACTTGCGCTTGAAGTGAAGTACATGACGACCGCGTGGAAGAAGCGGGACAAAACGAGAGCTTGAAAAACGTTCGGGGTACATCTTGATACGCCTAATTCGTCGAACGCCAACAACGTCCGCAACGTCAATTCGGACGGCTCTTTGAACAACAACAACGCGTACAACGGCAACAATGGCGTTCGCCCGCTTCGGTGGACTATGTGAACGAGTAGGCACAGCCGAAAGCAGAATACCACCATCAAAGGAAGGTGTATCCCGTCGCCGCTATCCACGGCGGGGACGAATACAGGATCGCCGATACCGGAGCATACCGCCTTCCGGCGGCTGGCAAAGGTTATAAACAGCGAGGATTTTTTATTATGACAGACTTTGAAAAGATACACAGTTTTGAAAGCCTATACAATGCCTACCGAAAGGCGCGGCAAGGCAAAAGGTGGAAAGGAGCGGCGGCAAAGTTTGAAGTTAATCTTCTTGAAGCGCTGAACCTATTAAGCGCGCAGATCAGAACGAAGCGCTATACCATGTCCCCGTATAACACGTTCGAGGTATACGAACCGAAGCGCCGCGTGGTTATGTCGAACAGCTACAAAGACAAGGTTGTTCAACATTCGCTTTGCGATAATGTGCTTGAACCGATTTTGACACGATCGTTCATTCGCGATAACTACGCGTCGCAGGTGGGGAAAGGTACGCATTATGGGTTAGACAGGCTTCAAGAGTTCATGCGGAGGTTTTACAGAAAGAACGGAATTGACGGCTGGATACTGAAAGGAGATATTTCAAAGTATTTCTATTCGATCCGGCACGACGTTTTGAAAACCTTAATCCGCGAGAAGATAACCGATCCGGACGTTTTGCGGCTTGTCGATCTTATCATCGACAGCACCGAAGGCAACGTCGGAATACCGATCGGCAATCAAACTTCACAGCTTTTCGCCCTTCTCTACCTTGACGGGCTGGATCACTTCGTAAAGGAAAAGCTGGGTATCAAATATTACGGGCGCTATATGGACGACTTCTTTTTGATCCATCACGACAAAGCATATTTGCAGGAGTGCCGGAAGCAGATTGAAGCGTTCGTACAGGCGCGCGGGCTTTCGCTGAATGCGAAAACAAATATCTTTCCCTTAAAACACGGCGTTGATTTCTTGGGCTTTCATACATACTTGACCGAAAGCGGCGCGGTGATCCGCAAGGTGCGCCGCAGGAGCAAAAACAATATGAAGCGGAAGTTGAAGAAATTAGCCGCCCTTCAAGCGGCGGGACGGATCGACGCAAAGACCGTTGAACAATCCTATCAAAGCTGGAGAGGACACGCCGAAAAGGGAAACAGTTATCACTTGATCCGGCGGACGGATCATTATTACAACAGCTTAATGAAATCAAAGGAGGCGGCACAATGTCAAAAACATTAGGCAGTTTGTCGGTGGGCGCGAAGATTGAAGTTCCGGTTCTTTCGGCGTATCAATCGCGCTTCGGATCAAAGATCGTTTTCAAGATCGCCGACAAGAACCACAGCGGCTACCCGTCGAATTCCGTAACGCTGATTACGGAAAAGATCATTCAGAACATGGCTTCCGACGCGAAAGAGCCGAGCAACAGCAACAGCGACCGCAAGAATTACGGAAATAACCGACATATCTATTCAAACCTTCTGCAATGGCTGAACAGTAACGCGGCGGCGGGCGCATGGTACAGCGCAAAGCACAGCGCGGATCAAGCGCCGACGACGAAGAACACGCACGTAACGTATAATCCGTACACTTCGTGGGCGGGCTTCCTTGCAATGCTTGATCCGAAGTTTGTTGCGGAGCTTATGGAAACAACGCTGACCGTTGTTAAATCTTCGACCGACGGCGGCAGTTACGAAACCTTCAAGGCGAAAATGTTTCTTGCGTCCACCACCGAAGTGGGGCTTGCGAATGAAAACAATATCGCGGAAGGATCGCTTCTTGCGCTATTCAGCAACGACGCTTCCCGCGTCGCTTATCCTACGGCGCAATGCGTGAACAACGCCGACGGTTACACGAACAGCGGCTTTGCAACGTCAAAGGGCTGGTATTGGTGGCTTCGGACGCCTTATTCGTCGAGCGCCCGCAACGTCCGCTACGTCCATTCGGACGGCTCTTTGAACAACTACAACGCGTACAACGGCAGCAGTGGCGTTCGCCCGCTTTGTAATCTATCATCTTCAATCTTGGTATCTGATACCACAAACGCAGATGGTAATTACGAAATTATCTACAATAGCGCGCCTTCCGCGCCTTCCGGTATCACCGCGCCCGCACAGGCATACAGCGGACAGAATATCGAAGTATCTTGCGCGGCGGCGACCGATCCGGACGGCGACGCGCTGACATACTGTTTTGAACGTTCCTACAACAGCGGCGCATGGACGGAAGTTCAGAATTCCGCCGCAACAACGTTTACGGAAGCAGTTTCGACCGCGTGGAACACGCTAAAATACCGCGTCCGTGCGAAGGACAGCTATGGCAATTATTCCGCATACACCACAAGCGGCGATATTGCCGTAATCCATAACCAGCCGCCCGTGATTTCCGGCAGTAACGCCGATCTTGGCACGAAGCGCGGGGATTTCACCTATCAATACAGCGTAACAGATCCGGACGGCGACACGGTGAACGTTGTTGAAAAGATCGACGGAAAGACAATCGCGGCGAAGAACGCAATCACGCTGGGCGCAACGCAGACGCTTTCCGTTTCCGGAAATACCTTCACGGCGCTTACGAACGCCCAGCACACGATCACAATTACGGCGACCGACAGCGCGGGGAATAGCGCCGTCCGGACGCTGACGTTCACAAAGTCGATTGCGGGCTTCGTTATCACGCTTTCAGCGCCGCTGGAAGCCAACAGCCAGCCGACACGCGCGAATATCAAGGTAACGCGAGATATTCCGGCGGGCGGCACGTTCAAGGTTGAAGTTACGAATAATCCGTTTGACGCTTCCCCCGTTTGGGAAGATTGCACGAACGCGGTTGTTCAAGGCGTTGCACACGTTTTCACAAATAAGATCAACACGGCGGCACAGTACGGAATGAATATCCGCGTAACCGTCCAGCGCGGCGACGCGCTGACCGCTTGCTGGGTATCGGGGATCGGGGGGAATTTTGAATGAGCGTAACACACAAGAAGAGCGAAAAGCAGATTGGCGCGGCAGAGCTTGAAGCCTTGCGCGCTTCGATCGTGGCGGAGGTTGAAGCCGCCCGCGCCGAAACCGAAGAAAGCATTATTTCGAGTATCCGCAATAACCTTGTTTCCCTTCCGGAGCAAGGCGAAGAGTGGAACGAGAAGAAAAGCTATATCACGGGCGACGTGGTAACGCTTGACGGCGTGAGCTACACGGCAACGCATTACAGCCGTGGAAAATCCCCTGCTTCAAATCCGGACAAATGGACGCGCACACCGACCGAAGAGCAGATCGGCGCATGGGCTGACCTTCCGGACGGCGAAGTAATCACGGAGGGAACAAAGGTAACGCACAACGGGAAGAAGTGGGTATGCGTCGCCCAGCACTTCAAATCTTCCGTCTATTCCCCGCGCGTCAATTCGACGAAGTGGGAAGAGATAACATAACGGCAGGAAGGAGGATCAACGATGGACACTATCACAACGGTTCTTTCCATCTTTTCTACCGTATGCGCTATCGTGTTCGGCTATATCGCTTTTGTTCGTAACAGGGACAAGGACAAGGAAAGCAATGTGAAGCACGACGCGACCGTTTTAACCGAGATCGGATACATCAAGGCGAACACGGACGAAATCAAGGCGGAGCAGAAGGAACAGCGAAAGACGAATACGGAGTTCGTAACGCGCTTGACCGACGTTGAAGCGTCGGCGAAACAGGCACACAAGCGGCTTGACCACATCGAAAAACGAATGGATCAAGCAGAGTAACACCAGCGGCGGCGGGGGCTTCCCCGCCGCTTCTTCATTGCAAAGGAGGGTTCAGCAATGAGCAATAGCAAACTTATTTCGTGTACGCTGATTTCGCCGAACAAGAACAGCCCACGAAATCACAAGATCGACACGATCACAATTCATTGCGTCGTCGGGCAATGTTCCGCCGAGAGGATCGGCGAAATCTTCAAGCCGACTTCGCGACAGGCAAGTTCAAACTACGGGATCGGCTACGACGGGCGGATCGGGCTTTACGTCGATGAAGCCGATCGTTCGTGGTGCAGTTCTTCGGCGGCGAACGATAACCGCGCAATCACGATCGAGGTTGCAAGCGACACGAAGCACCCATACGCCGTGAATGATAAAGCATACGCGGCGCTTCTTGATCTTGTCGAAGATATTTGCCGCCGGAACGGGATCAAAAAGCTGGTATGGAGTACAAGCAAGGACGACCGCGTAAACCACAAGAACGGGTGCAATATGACCGTTCACAGGGATTACGCGAACAAGTCTTGCCCTGGCGATTATCTGTATAACCGACACGGCGAGATCGCGGCGGAGGTAAACAGGCGGCTGGGCGTTCCGGCAGAGGAACAGAAGCCGGAGCAGAAGCCGCAGGGCGACGCGAAGAACCTTTACCGCGTCCAGCTTGGAGCGTTTGAGAAGAAGGACAACGCAACAGCGTTCGCGGCGAAGCTGAAAAAGGAAGGCTTCGATACGTACATCGTGCAGATCGGCAAGTATTACAAGGTTCAAGTGGGCGCGTTCAGCGTCAAGAAGAACGCGGAAGCTATGCTGGAGAAGTTGAAGAAGGCGGGACACGACGACGCTTTCATTACCTATTCCGGCACGTCCGGCGGGACATCGGCGCGGAAGATCACAACGGGAAGCAAAGTGCGCGTGAAAGCGGGCGCGAAAACCTATTCCGGCGGAAGCCTTGCTTCCTTCGTCTATTCCCGCGATCACATCGTCAAAGAGCTTTCCGGAAAGCGCGCCGTGATTACCTACGGCGGAACGGTTGTCGCGGCGGTGAACGTCGATGATCTAACGCTTGTTTAACACACGCACAACGCACGGTATGCGTTACACAACGCGCGCCGTGCGTTAATTGCGCTATGAAAGGGGACGCAATGAAAAACAAACCTTCGAGCGGGAAGCGGGTGGCGAAGCGCCGCTTCTTCAAGGCTGACGAACGCTTCGCAACGAAAGCCGTTATTGTGATCGCAATTACAACGGCGGCTTTCATCGTCGCGCAGTACGTTTCATTCCTTATCACGCGGCAGGAACAAACCGTTCTGATCGAATGGTATTTCCGCGCCGTCGTGATCGAATGCGGCGCAATGATGATGAAGCGTCTTGCCGAAGTAATCGTCGGCAGGATCAAGAAAAAAGAAAAAATCGGCATAACAGAAAGCGAGGATACAAACAATGACTATTGATCTTACCAGCATTGCAAACGCCGTGATCGCTCTTATCGCGGCTATTATTACCGCCTTCGTGATCCCGTGGATCAGAAGCAAGACGACCGCCGCACAGTTTGAGAAAATCAAAATGTGGGTAACGGTTGCCGTCGAAGCCGCCGAACAGCTTTACACCGGAAGCGGCAGGGGCGCAGAGAAGAAAGCATACGTTGTTGAATTTCTGAATAGCAAGGGCTTCAAGATCGACGCGGAAACGCTGGATAAACTGATCGAAGCCGCCGTCTTTAATCTTCCGGACTACTTCACTATTTCCGGCATTCCGGCGGATACCGACAGAAACAAAGAGTAATTGACCGCGCGGCGGATCGCGCTT
>SFFY01000015.1 GCA_004556745.1 Bacteroidales bacterium
CAAAATAAGATTTGCAAAGAATTGCTAATTGTAATAGCAGATAATTTCAGAAATTTGCAGCGTATTTCAATTACTATTAGCGCATTTTCTGTCATTTAGACCATTCTTAATTAGTGACTCCCTTTCTGTCGCTTTGCTTCGCGCTGGGCGGATAGGGAAAGTACTATGCAATTCATTACAAACCTCAATATAATTTATTAACACTATTAGCTTATGAAAAGACAAAAGACTTTATGGTCGCTGCTGTTCCTGCTTTTAGGAGTCAGTTACGCAAATGCGCAAACGCAGATTACAGATGTTAGTCAGCTGGCTACTAACAAGTATTACACAATTAAAAACAGCCGTACAGGTTGGGCGGCTGTCACCACGAGAACCAACGGGAAAGATGCTGGCATATGGACTTGGGTCGATCTCGGTTATCAGACCTACAATGAAAATACTGGTACATCCTCCTCTTACACGCCGACCAACAATAGTTATTGGTGTTTTAAAGAAATCAATTCTTCGCGTTATCTTTACAATTACGGGTTGTCAAAATATGTAAGTAAGGATGGTTCTTTAAGCGATACGCCGACCGACCCTATTCTCATTCAAGAAGGTACAGGTTCGTATGCCGATAATTTTGTGCTCTATTTTGATAACAGCCATTTTTTGAATGCTGGCGGCTCCGCCCAACGCACTATAGATGGCTGGGGACCTGGTGGAACAAACGACAAAGGCAAAGTTGACGCAGGTAATGCAAATATAATAACTGAAGTCGGAACAATTGAAGAGACGCTCTATACCGTTACTTATAATTATACGCACGATGGCATCTCTTTACATACCGATACGTATTCTTTGTCAGCAGGAGTTTCCATGCCGTCCTATGTAACTCCACCCTCTTATGTTAACTTTACGGCTCCGTCATTGCCGGCTGCGGTGCCCGAAGGTGGCGGCACATACACCATTGCCACAACAACCAAGGCAGACTCTCCCTTCAAGTTCTCCTCTTCGCTGGAAAACGCGCAATGGGTAACTATGAAACTGCTCTTCTCCAAGAATGGTAACCCCGATGGCGTTGCAAAGCCTTACAATGAAGGTACTTGGATTGCAGGTTCTGGCGTTGCTACGATACTTACTTATTCTGATGCAACGGAAACAAACTACGACCAATATATTTGGGCATTTGTTGGCGACTGGTATAATGGATATAAAGTATATTCTTATACCGACCAAAGCAAGAAGCTCGCTTACACAGGCAATTTCACAACATCATCTGATGCTAATCGCACGATTACGCTCTCCGATGCTGGTACGCTTGCCGATAATAAGTGTAAGTGGATTGTTGTGGATTGGGAAGGCACGGATGGTGCTGAATACAGCGAACCGACTTTCAGCTTGCGCCTGAATAATTCCGACCATCCTAATTATTATGCAGGCGACCATATTGGAAGCCGCGTTTTGGGTACATGGGACAGCGACAGGGGTAATCAGGTTCAACACGGCCGTATCGCATTTGCCGACCCCGCCCCTATTTATCAGCCCATTGCACAATCCATTTTGGATAACCAGGGCGTAGGCTATCCTACCGCCGACTCTGATGCTCGCACCACTTTGAGCAATGCTATCACAATGGGGCTTGGCTTTAAGTTGCTGAAATTATCGGTTGATGCTTTCGTCAGTGAGAGCGAGCAGATAGAGCTGCCCACCGACGGCAAGGCTTACCGCATTAAGGCTAAATACAACACTGGCGACGTGCACTGGCTCAAGTTTACGGAGAATGCAGAAGCCACCGATGAAGACCTGCGCCTGACGCTCGGCCTGACTGCTGCCAACACAGAGCCCACGGGCTACGAAGGCACCTTCATCTGCCACAAGGTGAACGACAACGAGTATCTCTTCACCACCAACAAGGGTAAGTATCTCACTTGGTGCGCCGTAGGCAAAAACAACGTGACGGGCAAGGAGGGTAGCTTCGCTTCGCAATTTACCAACGACGGCCACAACGCTTCCTTGAAACTCGCCAACACGGCCATCAAGTCGCAATCGTTTGCCGGCGACCTCTTCGGCGCACTCACGCTGCAAGGCTGGAACGCCTCCGACGGAGCAGACTTTTACCTCATGGCAGGTACTGACAACTTCCACAACAATGGCGCGTCTGACGTATTTTACACCAACATCCGCAGCTCTGCCTTCTATTTCGAGGAAACGGAATACCCCAACCTCGTAACCATGACGCAGGCAGCGGGTATCGACGATGGCACGAAGAAGATTGCCACGTTCAGCGCACCCTTCGCATTTACCTTGCCCGAGAATGTTGATGCTTACGTAGTGGCTCAAACTCCGTCTGCCTCGGCAGCCCAGATGACGCAGCTCGCAACTGCCGGCAGCACCGTAGCCGCTAACACGGGCGTTATCCTCTACGGCGCAACCACTGAAACGCAGGTTAGAATGATCCCTGCAACCGAAACGGGCGCAAGCAACGCAAGTTCTCTGCTCGGCAACAGCGCAGGCGGCACGAAGCAAATTGTGGACGTGGCTGGACAGACCAACTACATCCTTGCCAGCAAGGGCGGCAGCATCGTGTTCTCAAAGGCTTTGGCTAACGGCGATAACAAGAGCATCTCTATGAACAAGGCTTATCTGAGCATTCCCGCCGGTTCGCCGGTCAATCAGTTTGCGCTTAGCTTCGGCGAGGACGGCCCGACAACGGGTATCGGCAGCATCGAGACAGGCAATGCCGGCAGCGCAGCCGCTCCCCTCTACGACCTCAGCGGCCGCCGCATCAGTCAGCCCGCCACGCGCGGCATCTATATCCGCAGCGGCAAGAAATTCATGGTTAAATAATTAAATAGGATAATCTAAAATGAAAAAGAAATATATTTCCCCCTCCTGCCTCGTTACCGAAATCTATGTGGAGCAGGTTATGTTGGCTGGCTCGATCGACATAGACGAAGTCGGATCAGAGCTCGGCAGCGAGCTGACCAATAAGAAAGAAAACGGCTTCGGCAGCAGCCCTTGGGATAACATGGGCGAAACCGGAAACTTCTAACACTCCTAAGGCTATATAGTCAATATAATTATATAGTAAATTTCTTATAGTAATGATTTAGGCGTAGCGTGTTCGTGAGAATACGCTACGCCGTTTTTATTTTGTTCATATACATGCACCTTTTCATGACATTTTCGGCTGCGCTCGGCATAGCCCGAACAAGTTCGGCTCTGCACTCACTTGCACGAAAATTGGCGGCGGCTCGGCATAGTCCAAGTAAACTTGGCCTCTGCGCTCGCCTTGCACAAACGTTGAATTGTGCGTTAAGTGCCTATTGCAAAAGGCGGTACATACGCCGTGTTCACTGTGCTGGCTGCACAAATGGGGCGGGCTGTAAGCCCAATTGTTGCACTCAGCCCAGGGCAGCGCCCTGGGGGAACGATGTTGCATTGATTAAAGTGTCGCGCTCTGTAAGAGCAACCTGCTTTATGAGGGGCAACGCCCCGGCTTTCGGCGCGTGGCATTTTTGCGCCGGCGCAAAAATGCCGAATGTATCAATCGCGGTCTACGTTCCCCCAGGGCGCTGCCCTGGGCTATGGGCAACATTTGGGCTTACAGCCCGCCCCAATCATTTTCCGGACCTTTGTGCAAATTGGTTCGTTTATTAGTAGACAAGTAAACGAGTAAACGAGTGGACGAGACAAGTTTCTCATGTAAAATATAAATTAGCAAGACATCTCTGTCTTGTTTACTTGTTTACTCGTTTACTTGTTTACTAAAATCGTTCTTATAAAGGTCGGCATCGGTATGCCGTCAGCTGCCTCCTACTGCGCCAGCAATGCCATGGCGGTGAGGAGGGCGAAGGTGAGCATGTTGCGCGAGGTGAAGCCAAGGATACGGTTGAGGGCGCGGCCTTCGCGGATTCGCGTCATCTTGCGCCACGTGAGATAATGCGGCAGGAGGTAAAGCATGGGCAGAATGGCCAGCCAAAGGTTGCCTTCCAACGACATAAACGCTACGAGCACGTAGGCCGCCACGCCTTGCAGCAGGTAGAACAGGCTGCCGAAGCGCTCGCCCAGCACCACCACCAGCGTGCGCTTGCCCGAAAGGCGGTCTTGCTCGCGGTCGCGGTAGTTGTTGAGCACGAGTAGCGTGTCAATCAGCAACCCGCAGGCGGCAGAGAGCAGCCACACCTCGCGGCAGAAGCCGCCCGCCTCTACATAGTAAGTGCCGGCAACGGGCACGAAACCGAAGAATACCCACACCAGCACGTCGCCGAAGCCGCAATAACTCAACAGGGTGGTGTAGAGAAAGGCAAACACGACGCACGCCGCGCCGATACCCACGAGCATCCAGCCGCCGTAGGGCAGGAGGCACAGGCCGGCGGCGCAGGCTATGGCCAATGTGGCGGCAATGCCCCAGCGCATGGCGCGGGGCGTAATCCAACCCTGCTGGCACGCCCTTTCAGGACCGAGGCGGTCGTCGCGGTCTGTTTTTTTGAGAAAATCAAAAAGGTCGTTGATGAAATTGGCGGCAATCTGCATGAATGTGGCGAATAGCACGCACAGCACAGCGGGCGTGAGGCTGAACTTGCCTTGCGAGGCGGCCAGTGCCGATGCCAAGACCACGGGAATGAGGGCCGCCGAAAGTGTTTTGGGGCGGGCGGCCAGTATCCATGCTTTGGGGGAGTTTTGCTTCATGATGGTTTTGTATTTTAGTAGACGAGTAAACAAGTAAACGAGTAAACGAGACAGAAATGTCGTGCTAATTAAATTTTATATAGTAACTTGTCTTGTTTACTCGTCTACTCGTCTACTTGTTTACTAATTTATTGCTTAAACGGCTTGCGCCAGTCGCAGCCTTCTTTCCAGCGCGAGCAGCCATAGGCGGTTTTGCCTTTGATGACTTTGCCGATACCGCACTGCGGACAAAGGCTGCCGGCGCGAATCACACGCTTGCGCTGCTTCGGGGCTTCTTTTTCGTTGGCATCGGCAGGCGATGGGGCAGGGGCGGACGGCTCGATGGTGACGCGGCGGTTGGAGTTGTCAGAAAGCACTTGCAACACCACGTCCGAGACCATTTGCTTCAACTCGCCGATAAACTGCGCGGGGCTGTACTCCCGCTGCTCGATGAGGCGCAGGCGGTGCTCCCAAATGCCTGTCAGTTCTACGCTTTTGAGCAAATCCTCCTTAATCAGCCCAATCAACTCTACGCCCGTCGGCGTGGCGATGAGCGACTTGCGCTGCTTGCGGATATACTGCCGCTTGAAGAGCGTTTCGATAATGGCGGCGCGGGTGGAGGGACGGCCGATGCCGTTCTGCTTCAATGCCTCGCGCAGACTTTCGTCGTCCACCATCTTGCCCGCCGTTTCCATAGCGCGGAGCAAAGTGGCTTCCGTGTAGGGCTTGGGCGGTTGCGTAGTCTTCTTGGTAAGTCCCGGTTTGTGAGGGCCGCTTTCCCCTTTCGTGAAAGCGGGGAGCGTGCGCTCTTCGGCGTTTTCGGCGGCGGAAGTTTTGGGGGCTGACTCATCGTCCGGCTCGTTTGCCGGAACGCCCGCAGCGCCGGAGGCAGGCACGTCGCGCCAGCCCGCTTCGAGGATTTGCTTGCCCGAGGCGCGGAAATTCACGCCGGCGGCTTCGCCCGTGACGGTCGTTGTGGAGAATTTACAATCGGGATAGAAGTTTTGTATGAAACGGCGGCAAATCAGGTCGTACACGTTGCGCTCCACGTCCGTTAGCGCGTTTGCCGGCACGCCCGTGGGGATAATGGCGTGGTGGTCGGTCACTTTGGAATTGTCGAACACCTTTTTGCTTTTGCGCAGCGGTGCGCCGCGCAAGGGCGTGAGCAGACTGCCGTAGACAGGTGCGATGCCGTTGAGAATACCTTTACATTTAGGATAAATATCGTCGGTGAGATATGTAGTATCCACGCGCGGATAAGTAGTGAGTTTGCGCTCGTAGAGGCCTTGTATGATTTGCAGCGTCTGCTCTGCCGAATAGCCGAACTTCTTGTTACATTCCACTTGCAGCCCCGTGAGGTCGAAGAGGCGCGGCGGTGCTTCCGTACCGTTTTTCTTGGTCACGGAGGTCACGGTGAACGGTGTGCCCTCGATTTTATCCAGTGCGGCGCGTCCTTCCTCCTCCGTCTTGAAGCCTCGGCGCAGCGCGCCCTTTTTGTCGCCCGGCGTGGCGGCTTCTTCTTCCTCGTCGTCGAGCACAACGGTAAAGAGCGTGTCGCGGTAGGTCGTGGCGAGCACCCAGTAATCCTCGGGTTTGAAATTCTCAATCTCCTGTTGGCGGTTCACGATGAGTGCGAGCGTGGGCGTTTGCACGCGGCCTATGGAGAGCGGCTGCTGCCCTTGCCGGCGGTAGCCGCCGTATTTTAATGTATAGAGGCGCGTGGCGTTCATGCCAAGCAGCCAGTCGCCGATGGCGCGGCAGAGGCCGGCTTCGTAGAGCGACTGCTTTTCCTCTTGCGGCAGCAGGTGCTTGAATCCCTCGGCGATGGCTTCCTCCGTGAGCGACGACACCCAAAGCCTTTGCACGGGACACTTTGCGCCCGCCTTTTGCATGATCCAGCGCTGTATGAGTTCGCCCTCCTGGCCGGCATCGCCGCAGTTGATGATGCTGTCGGCGCGGTCAATGAGTTGCTTGATAACGCCAAACTGCCGCTGCTTCGATGCGCTGTCAATAAGGCGTATGCCGAAGCGTTCGGGCACCATGGGCAGTTGCCCGAGTGACCAGTGCTTCCATGCCGGCGAGTAGTCCTCGGGATATTTCAACTCGCAGAAATGTCCCATAGCCCAGGTCACCTGATAGCCATTGCCCTCATAGTAACCCTGCTTCGGCTCGGTGGCCCCGAGCACCTGCGCAATGTTTTGCGCCTGACTTTGCTTTTCTGCGATGCAGACAATCATATATATAGTGTGTGTTAATGGTTACGCCACCATTGTTGAACGTGACATAAAAATATATTGGAAGATATATAGGAGATGAATCTTATTGCCAGATTGGTTCCATTTCCCAATTTTGTGGAAATCCCATGGCTCGTAAGTCTATGTTTGGATATTGGATGAACAACCAACGAAGTTTTGAAGTCATATCATTAGAAGGTACGATTGCATCCATGAGATACTTAATGATGCAAAGCGTGTAGAATATTCTTCCTTGTTGCACGGTGGAAGAAATCCATGGACGCGTATAATGCGAGAGGAGAAGTGCACGCAAAGTAAATACGCGATTCCATATACGTGCATGATGGCAGCAATTGTTGCGCGTTACAGTTATAATAGTCATCCATGATGTAAAGACAGGAATGTTAAGGTCAAACTCCTTTGCAATCTTCTTACGATATTGATTGATTTTGATATTTTCAAAGATTCGAGTCAGTACACCAAGCGGAAGAATTTCTGCAAGCATCCAGGATGGGGGAAATGGGTCATTGTACGTATTGCGGAAATGTTCAATGAAATCCTCACGAGATTTGCTATATTCTTGCTGGATCTTTTGCATGGAACTATTGAACTTTGCGGCGTTTGCAAAATGGACTGGGTTTGTTAGCCAAAATGGATCGCCAGTTTCTTTGCTCATAACACTAACCATTGCCGAACGCACTGCAATTTCAATCTTTTCAATCTGATTGAAGATAAGTAGACGAAGTTGACGGTCGAAGCGATACATATCCAAAGCCTGACGGAATGTACTACCAGCCTTGAATTGATGGGCTTCCTTAGGCATTGACAGCAAAGGGTAAAAGTATGCAGACAATCTATAATAACCAATACGCTTCAGGTATTGTTGCGCTTTGGCTTCGTGATAAATGGACAAACCTCTATTCTTTAATAAAGCAACGAGAACTGAAGGTTCAGAATATTTCTTAGTATAATTCGCCATAGCCTATAAACAAAAAACGACCCGCCGATTTAAGCATTGTCAAGAGGCTTGGCGGGTTCTTGTGGTGCAAAGGTATAAAGATTGCTTCAATTACGCAAACTTTTAAGTATGATAATTATCTGCCCCGAGTACCTGCGCAATGTTTTGCACCTGACTTTGCTTTTCTGCGATGCAGACAATCATATATATATATATTGTGTTGGTAAAATTAGGTGTTAAGTGCCTGGAAGGCAGTTAATGCTATAATCATATTTAGCTAACAATCCCCCAAAAATCGTTTAATATACAAACCGCAACTGCTCGCTGTCAAACTTGATGCCGTCGGCGGCGAAATAGCGGGCAAGCGTGCCGTCGGCGGCCAGGGCGCGGGGCGTGCCGGAAAGGAGACCGCTGGGCGTGAGCAGCCACAGGCGGTCGGCGAGGCGGAAGGCGGGCTCGAGGTCGTGCGTCGAGAGCAGAATGGTCTTGCCCCGGTCGTGCGCGAGGCTTTGCAGCAGGCGCAGGGTGCCGATCTTGCCGGGAAAGTCAAGGAAGGCCGTCGGTTCGTCGAGGAGAATGAGCGGCGTGTCCTGCGCCAGCGATTTGGCTATCATCACCCTTTGCCGCTCGCCGTCGGAGAGCGAGGCAAGGGCGCGGTGGCGCAGATGCGCCGTGCCCGTGAGGCGCATGGCCTCCTCCACCAGTTTTTGGTCAGTCTCGGAGAGGCGGCCCGATAGCGGCGTGTAGGGCATACGTCCCGCTGCCACCGTTTCCTCCACCGTGAGAAGCCCCGTGTCGGGGCGTGTCGTAAGCACAATGGAGAGCAGCGTGGACATCTGCCTTACGGAGAGGCTCTCGATGCGTTTACCCATAATCTCCACGCTGCCCGCGAGCGGCGGCAGCAGCCCGGAGAGCGTGCGCAGCAGCGTGCTTTTGCCCGCGCCGTTCACGCCGATGAGGCACGTGAGACTCTCGCGCGGCAGGGCCGCGCTGAGGTTAGAGCCCACCGTGTGCCGATGCCGCCCCGTGCCGTAGCCCACGGCGAGGCGGTCAAGGCGCAGGGCGGAAGAGTCGGGAGAGACCGAAAGCATTTATGCCAATTTGCGTTTCAGAATGGCAGAGGCGCGTTCCAGTGCCACGTTGATATTGGGACAGATATGGTCCTTGCCGAGCAGATGGTAGAAGCCTGCGTGCTCCAGCACCTCGTGCACCTTAGGCTGCACGCCCGAAAGCACGATGTGCGTGCCTTCGCGGTGGCTCATCTCGCAGAGGTTTTGCAGGTTGTGGATACCCGTGGAGTCGATGAACGGTACGCGGCGCATGCGAATGATGCGCACCTTCGGGTGGCGGTTGAAGCTCGTCATCAGGTCCTCAAACTTATTGGCGATACCGAAGAAGTACGGGCCGTTGATTTCGTAAACCTCCACGCCCTCGGGGATAATAAGGTGTTCCTCGTGAACCTCCGCGTCGGTCTCCTCGTTCGGGTCGATTTCGTCGGCAATCACCTTAATCTGCGTGGTCTCGGCCATGCGCTTCATAAAGAGCAGGCAGGCGATGAGCAGACCCACCTCGATGGCAATCGTGAGGTCGAAGATAACGGTGAGCAGGAAGGTGATGATGAGTACCGTTATGTCGCTCTTCGGGTTTTTCATCAGTTGGAGGAACGTTCGCCAGCCGCTCATGTTGTACGATACGACCACCAGCACGCCGGCGAGGCACGCCATGGGAATGTAGGCGGCGAGGGGCATCAGCAGCAAGAAGATGAGCAGCAGCACCACGGCGTGGATAATGCCGGCCACGGGCGTGCGGCCGCCGTTGTTGATGTTCGTCATCGTGCGGGCAATGGCACCCGTGCAGGGAATGCCGCCGAAGAGTGGCGTGCAGATGTTGGCAACGCCCTGGCCGATGAGTTCCTGGTTGCTGTTGTGGTGGTCGCCGCACACACCGTCGGCCACCGTGGCGGAGAGCAGCGACTCGATGGCGCCCAGCACGGCAATCACCATAGCCGTGGGCAGCAGCGACTTAACGCCCTCCCAAGAGATGTCGGGCACCGTGAGGGGCGGGATAACGGCCTTGATTTCCCCGAAACTGTCGCCGATGGTCGTGATGTGCATGCCGTCGGCATAGGCGTTTATGAAGTAGACGCCTACCGTCATCAGGATAATCGCCAGCAGCGAGCCGGGTATCTTTTTCGACACCTTCGGGGTGAGGGCGATGATGAGTATGCTCAGCACGCCGATGCCCGCAGTGAGCCAGTCGATCGTGCCGATATGCTCGAAATAGAGTACCCATTTGGCGAGGAAGTCGCCTGGCATCTTGCCCGGTATCGCCAGCCCGAGGAGGTCTTTCACCTGCGTGGTGAAAATGGTGAGGGCGATACCGCTCGTGAAGCCCACCACGATGGGGTAGGGGATAAACTTAATGATGGTGCCGAGGCGGAAGAGTCCCAGTAGGATAAGGAACACGCCGGCGAGCATAGTGGCAATCATCAAGCCCGACAGACCGAGTTGCGGATTACTTACGATACCGTAGATGATAACTATGAATGCGCCCGTAGGACCGCCGATTTGTACGCGGCTGCCGCCTAGGGCGGACACGAGGAAGCCGCCGATAATGGCGGTGAGAATGCCCTGCGAGGGCGACACGCCCGAGGCAATACCGAAGGCGATGGCAAGGGGCAGTGCCACAATGCCGACAATCAGGCCCGACATGAGGTCGGCCATGAACTTCTCTTTGTTGTAATGCCGTAGGTCTTTGAAAAGGCGCGGCGCAAATACAGAGTTCTTCATAATTGCTTTGTTCTACTTGTCCTAATATGGCTTCTTTCTTCTAAGAAAGTGCAAAGTTAAACATAATTTTGCGGTTTTAAGCAGTCGCTTCTGCGACTATTGCGTCACGGCGTTATAAGAAAATTGTTTTTTTCAAAGGCAAACCCGTTCTTTGCCCCTTCAAAGCCATTACACCACAATTGTGGGGAAGGCACACCACAGTTGCGGGGAAGGCTCACCACAATTGTGGGGAAGTCTCACCACAGTTGTGGTGAGACAAATAAATTGCGTTCCCGACCGATTTTGCCCAAGGAACTCACGGCTGAGCCCGTGATACTTTTTGCCGTTAAAATGCAAAAAACTAAGCATTATCCCGCCAACAGATACGTGCCTCTTATAAGACATTTGCAAAAAATGCGTAACTTTGCCGACAGAAAAAGCCCTTTTGCCTTATGGGAAAGAAATTGAATGTCGTGGTAGGTCACCTGCGCCGCCACAAATACCTTTGGATCACGCTCGTCTTCCTCCTTATCATCGGCGTGCTCGACGAGAATAGCCTTATCTATCGCTATCAGTTGCACGCACGCAATGAGGCCACGCGCGCTGAAATCAGGAAGTACGAGGCTCAATATATGCGCGACCAGCGCGATTTGCAGGAAATGCAAAACAGTCCTGATGCCGTGGAGCGCGTGGCGCGTATGGACTTGTTGATGAAAACGCCCGATGAGGACGTTTACGTTATCGAGTAGACCATACAATATTATATATAGTCTGCAATCATCGAAATGAGCCATCTCCAAACCTTACTCTTTCGCATAGGCGGCGTGCTGATGATAATCGGCGCGGTGCTGCCGCTCTTCGTGCCTGCCGTCGCGCCGTATGTCTACACGCTCGGCGCGTTGCTTTTCTGTCCCATACAGATGCTTGACCGCTACGAGGGTAGCAACCCCGTTACGCGCCGCCTGCGCCGCCAGCAACTGTTTGGTAGTTTTGCCCTGCTCGTGGCGGGCGCGCTGATGTTTTTCAGTCTTTACCACATCCCGCCTTTCCGTGGGCGCGAGTGGCAGATTGCCCTCATCATTGGCGCAATCTTTGAAATTGTGCCGGCGTTCAGAATAAAAGAAGATGAATAAAAAAATCACACAATAGTTATAAATATGAAAACCATTTCTTTGCAACTCAACAAGGCGGCGCAGTTCCTTGCCGCCAACGCAATTGAAAAACTCGAACCGCAGGTAAAGGCCGCCCAAGACGCTCTTGAAAACGGCACTTGCGCAGGCAACGACTTCCTCGGCTGGCTGCACCTGCCCTCAACCACTACGCCCGAACTCGTGGCAGATATCAAGGCCGCCGCACAGACGCTGCGCGAAAACTGCGACACCATCGTCGTGGCTGGCATCGGCGGCAGTTACCTTGGCGCGCGCGCCGTCATCGAAACGCTTTCCAACAGTTTCGAATGGCTGAGCAACAAGGGCGAAAACCCCGTTATCCTCTTCGCCGGCAACAATATCGGCGAGGACTATCTCTACGAACTCACCGAGTATCTCAAAGGCCGCCGCTTCGGTGTCATCAACATCTCCAAGAGCGGCACCACGACAGAAACCGCCCTCGCCTTCCGCCTCCTCAAGAAGCAGTGCGAGGAGCAGCGCGGCAAGGACGTGGCGCGTAAGGTCATCGTGGCCATCACCGATGCCAAGAAGGGCGCGGCCCGCGTCACCGCCGACAAGGAAGGCTATACCTCTTTCATCATTCCCGACAACGTGGGCGGCCGTTTCAGTGTGCTCACCCCGGTAGGTTTGCTGCCCATCGCCTGCGCCGGCTTCGACATTGAGGCCCTGCTGAAAGGTGCGGCCGACATGGAACGCCTCACGGGTGCCGACGTGCCCCTCGCCGAGAACCCCGCCGCACAGTATGCCGCCATTCGCAACGCCCTCTATCAGAGCGGTCGCAAGATTGAAATCCTTGCCAACTATCAGCCGAAACTCCATTACGTAAACGAGTGGTGGAAGCAACTCTATGGCGAGAGTGAGGGTAAGGACGGCAAGGGCATTTTCCCCGCCGCCGTCGACCTCACCACCGACCTCCACTCCATGGGCCAGTGGATTCAGGACGGCGAGCGCACGATCTTTGAAACGGTCATCTCTGTGGAACAGCCCACGCACAAACTCCTTTTCCCGCACGACGAGGAAAATCTCGACGGACTCAACTTCCTTGAAGGCCGCCGCGTGGACGAGGTGAACAAAATGGCAGAACTCGGCACGCAACTCGCGCATGTGGACGGCGGCGTGCCCAACATCCGCATCAGCATCGAGCGGCTTGACGAGTACAACGTAGGTCAGTTGCTCTACTTCTTTGAAATCGGTTGCGGCATCAGCGGTCTGCTGCTCGGTGTCAATCCGTTCAACCAGCCGGGCGTTGAGGCTTACAAGAAGAATATGTTTGCCCTGCTCGGCAAGCCCGGTTACGAAGCCGAGAGCCAGGCCATCAAGGCAAGATTGTAAGGGTAGGGTAAGGGCGTGTAGCGTTGCGCTCTGGCAGGAATCGGGTCAGAAATACGCGTTTTTCCTTGAAAATCGGGTCAAATGCCGCCCGAAAAGCGCAGGAAAGGGCATAAATCCTGCCCGTTTCCGATAAATCTAAATGCACATGTATTACGAACACGCGATACAGAAATATAAAGAGCAGCACAACCTTGCGGCGTTTTGCCCCAAGGCTGTGCTGTTCGACATGGACGGTGTGCTCTTCGACTCCATGCCCAATCATGCTCGCTCATGGGCAAGGGTGTGCACGGAGTTCGGGTTGGAGATGACGCCCGAAGAGGCTTACATGCACGAGGGACGTACTGGGGCTTCCACCATCAACCTCCTCGCGCAGCGTTACTGGCACCGCGATGCCACCGAACAGGAAATCAATGACATCTATGCCGAGAAGTGCCGCCTCTTCAACGCCTGCCCCGAGGCGGGGCGTATGCCCGGAGCCATGGAGTTGCTCACGCAGGTCAAGGCGGCGGGGCTGACCATTGTGGTCGTCACGGGCAGCGGCCAGCAGTCGCTGCTCTCGCGCCTCGAAAGCAATTACCCCGGTTTCTTCCGCCCCGAACTTATCGTGTCGAGCAAGGACGTTAGCCGCGGCAAGCCCGACCCCGAGCCTTATCTCATGGGTTTGCAGAAGGCAGGCGTGTGTGCCGAAGAGGCACTCGTGGTGGAGAACGCGCCGCTCGGCGTGCGTGCCGCCGTGGCCGCCGGCATTTTCACCGTGGCGGTAAACACCGGACCTTTGCCCGAGCACGCGCTGATAGGGGAGGGGGCCAACCAACTTTTCCCCTCGATGCAGGCCTTTGCTGATGCTTGGCCGGCATTTTATGCTTGCTTTGGTTAAATCGAGAGATTGGGGCGGACTGAAAGTACTTTCAGCCCGCCCCAATCTATTTGCCTCTCCTTTTCTTTTACAAATCATGCTGCCTCAGGCGATAGGCGGCGAGTTCGGCGTAGGGCGTGTCGGGGCGGCCGTAGTTGGCGTAAGGGTGGATGCTGATGCCGCCGCGCGGAGTGAACAAGCCCGTCACCTCGATGTACTTCGGGTCCATGAGGCGGATGAGGTCTTTCATGATGATGTTCACGCAGTCTTCGTGGAAGTCGCCGTGGTTGCGGAAACTGAACAGATAGAGTTTCAGGCTTTTGCTTTCCACCATGCGGCGGTCGGGCAGGTAACTGATGCGGATTTCCGCAAAGTCGGGCTGCCCGGTGATAGGGCAGAGGCTGGTGAACTCGGGGCAGTTGAAGCGCACCCAATAGTCGTTGTCGGGGTGCTTGTTTTCAAAGGTTTCCAAAACTTCCGGCGCATAGTCGCTGCGATATTCCGTTTTCTTGCCGAGGGCATTGAGGGTGAGGTCTTCGCGCATATTTTCTTTGATTGTGGTTAAGTGGATAGGTTATTTTGATGCATAAGGCCCTACTCGCGAGTCCCTGATTTTTCAGCCAAATACTTTTCCAAACCAGCGCGGCGCAGGCGGCAGGCTGGACATTCGCCGCAGCCGTCGCCGGGTATGCCGTTGTAGCAGGTGAGCGTTTCGCGGCGCACGAGGTCGAGCACGCCGAGTTCGTCGGCAAGCGCCCACGTCTCGCATTTGTCGAGCCACATCAGCGGCGTGTGGAGCACAAACTGGTCTTCGAGGGCGAGGTTGAGCGTCACGTTTAGGCTTTTGATAAAAGCGTCGCGGCAGTCGGGATAGCCCGAGAAGTCAGTCTGTGATACGCCCGTCACGATGTGGCGAATGCCGTGCTGCTGCGCAAACACGGCGGCGATGCTCAGGAAAAAGAGGTTGCGTCCCGGTACGAACGTGTTGGGCGGCGTGCCGGCAGGCTTTTCCTTGTCCATCACGATGGAAGGGTCGGTGAGCGAGTTGTGGCTCAACTTGGCGATAAAGGGAATTTCCATACGCTCGAAGCGCACGCCCGCGCCCCGCGCAATCTTTTCGGCCAGTTCCACTTCGAGGGCGTGCTTCTGCCCGTATACGAAACTCAGGGCCGTGACGCGGGCAAAGTGACGCTTTGCCCAAAAGAGACAAGTCGTTGAATCCTGCCCGCCGCTGAATACCACGAGGGCTTCTTCGTCGCGGATGTTTTTGATAGGGTCGATCATATTTTTAGTAAACGAGTAAACAAGTAAACGAGTAGACGAGTAAAATGGTTGATGGTTTTTACAAATCCGTGATGCGCCAAAAGCCGTAGCGCACGTTGTCGTCGATAACGTCTTCGCCCTCGATGCGCTTGAGCAGCCTCACGATGCGCACTGTGAGGGGCAGCGCGATGATTTCGTAGAGCGTCTTGAGCAGCACCTGCGTGAGCATAATCACGGGCAGCACCTGCCAGGGCACCACGCCGCCCAGGGCCAAGGGGAAGAAAATCAGGGAGTCCACGCTCTCGCCCGCCATAGTGGAGAGGATGGCACGGAGCGAGAAACCCTTACCTTTCGGCGCGTTGCGCTTCATGCGGCTCATCACGTAAGCATTGACGAACGACCCGGCGAGAAAGGCGGCGAAGGAGGCGGCGGTGATGCGCGGCGCAAGTCCGAAGATGGCGTGAAAGCCTGCCTCGCCCGTCCAATAGGCTGCGCCGGGCAGGGCATCGGCCGCCGCGCCGAACGCCACGAAGAGAAAATTCATCAGGAAGCCCAGCCAAATGACAAGGCGTGCCTTACGGTAGCCCCACACTTCGACGAGGCAGTCGTTGATGATGTAAGACACGGGAAAGACAATCAGCCCCGCCGTAAGTTCCAGCGGGCCGAACGTCACTTGCTTAGTTTCGAGGATATTCGCTGCTATCAAGCATACACAAAAGACTACCCCCAGCAGCATAAAAGGGAGGCTTACAAACGTTTTGTCTGTCTTCATTGTTCTTGTTTTTTACGAGGTTTGGCAAGCACTCGGCGGGCGCAGATGCGGCCCTATATATATAATATTGTGTGTCGGGCGGCCTTATTGCCCGCCCTCTTCGCCCATGGTGTCCTGGCGCATATCGCGCACAATGCTGCACGCGCCGCCGCCCGTGGGTATCTCCACGATGAACGCGGGCCCTTCCTCAATGCCGGGCTGCCCTATTTGCGCCCCGAAGCGGAGGGTGGCGGCAGAGGAATTCTCTTGGTCGAACGCCATGCCGAGGAGCACGCATCCCTTGCTGTCGGCCGCCGAGACGAAATCCGCGAAATCGCTTTTGGTGAACTGTTTCGTGAACAAATCCTCTCCGTCGCGCGTGGCAGTGATTTCTACGCGGTTGTCGTAGAACGTGCCGCCCAGTTCGTCGCTCACTGTAGGCAGTTCTGTGTCTGCCGTGCGCTTGATATTGATTTCAAATCGGTGTCCGCCGAGCGTGGCTACGTAGTCGCGGTTGAGTTCGTTGTCGGCATGCGGACCTGCGGGCGCTTCCACGGCAGCGTTGTCTTGCGTTTCAGTTTTCGCTTCTTGCTTTCCGCCGCAGGCGGCGAGCATCAGCGCGGCGGCTATTAAGGACGTCTTAAAAAGGTGCTTCATTATAAGATAATTTCGTTTTGCCCCGCAAAGTTAGTGCAAGGCGAGCGAAGAGCAAAAAGAAAAGGCAGAAAATGAAAGCCGCAGGCTTTTAATTTGATGCTTTTCCTTTTTGCTTTTCCGAGCCGCCGCCTAAGTTATGAAAAGTTAGTGCAAGGCGAGCGAAAGCCGCAGGCTTTTAATTTGATGCTTTTCCTGCGGCCCGCGAACCGCCACAGTCGTTTCTTCCTCCTTCATTTTCATCGCCCTGCGTCTGTGGCTCAATCGTCTCACGCCCGTGGCGCGTTCGACCCGCACCCAAGACGCGACCGCCCCGCGCCCGTGGGGCGATGAGAACAAAGGGGCAAAAAACGAGCAACTGCTTTGGAAAAACAATTTTCTTGGCACACCGCAACAACAATAAAGCAAGTTTACGGCACCTGAATATATGAGAAACTTATTAAAATATCAACTAACGCAACCTTTTTATGTTAAAAACGCGGGCGGCGTTTAATAAATTTGCCGCTGAAAGGGGCTTTGCCTATAAGTAACCCCTAACTTTGCCCACATGAAGAAGTCCACAATCTGGTTAATCGCTTTCGTGATGGGCGCAGCGTTTCTGGCGTTGCTCTACATGCAGACCCGCTATCTCGCGGAAGTGATAGAAATACGCAAAGAACAGTTCGACGAGTCCGTGCGACATAGCCTCTATCTCGTGGCCCGCAATCTCGAACTTCGTGAAACGCGTGCCGGACTTGAGGCAGAACTGAAAGCCCAGGGCCATGCAGCAGGCGACACGCTCGGAAAGGCGCAATCGGCACCAGCCGCCATGCACCAGGGCGCAGACGACCAGCCGTTGCCAGCCGACCCCAACGTGACCGTGCCGCAGAAGTTCTTCATCGCCAAACGCCGCCGCCTGCCCGTCGACGAGGCCTTCCGCGACAGCGTGCGCCAGCGGTACATCTACCAGCGTGGGCTGCTCGACGAGGTGGTTTACGACATTCTCTACCAAACCAACGAGAAGCCTCTTGCGGAGCGCATTGATTTCTCACAAATGGACCACGACTTGCGCACCTCCCTCAAAAGGAACGGCATCGACATCGACTATCATTTTTACGTCACCACCTCCGACGGGCGCGAAATCTACCGCTGCTCCGACTATACGGCCAAGGGCGAGGACTTCACCTACAAGCAAGTGCTCTATCCCAACGACACGCAGGCGCAGATGGGCTTGCTCTACATCCACTTCCCCGAGATGCAGAAATACATCTTCTCGAGCGTGCGCTTCATCCTCCCCGCCATCGCCTTCACCCTCGTGTTGCTCATTGCTTTCATCTTCACAATATATACTATATTCCGCCAAAAGCGGCTCACGGAGATTAAGAACGACTTTATCAACAACATGACGCACGAGTTCAAGACACCCATTTCCACCATCTCCCTGGCGGCGCAAATGCTCGGCGACGGCTCCGTGACGAAGAGCGAATCGATGCTCAAGCACCTCTCGGGAATAATCGTGGACGAAACGAAGCGGCTGCGTTTCCAGGTGGAGAAAGTGCTGCAAATGTCGATGTTCGAGAAAAAGGCCGACACCTTCAAGCGCAAAGAGTTGGACGCCAACCGCGTCATTCAGGACATCGTCACCACCTTCCGCCTCAAAGTGGAAACCACCGGCGGCAGCATCGACGCGCACGTGGAAGCCGCAAAGGACATGGTGTTTGTGGACGAGATGCACTTCACTAACGTGGTGTTCAACCTCATGGACAACGCCATCAAGTATAAGCACCCCGACCGTCCCCTGCTGCTCCGCGTCTCCACCGAGAGCACCGACAGCCGTTACATTATCCGAGTGGCGGACAACGGCATCGGCATCAAGAAAGAGGACCTGAAAAAGATTTTCGAGAAATTCTATCGCGTCCACACGGGCAACCGCCACGATGTGAAAGGCTTCGGTCTCGGGCTGGCCTACGTGAAGAATGTGGTCACCGCCCTCGGCGGCAATATCCACGCCGAAAGCGAATACGGTCGCGGCACCACCTTCATCATCTCCCTGCCGCTGCTGAAATAATCCAAGACAAAATAATTACTAACTCTTAAATTCAAAACGATTATGGAAACGAACTTCAACGACGAAAAGATGAGCATCCTGCTCTGCGAAGACGACGAAAACCTCGGTATGCTGCTCCGCGAATATCTGCAAGCAAAAGGCTACAACACCGAACTCTATCCCGACGGCGAGGCAGGCTTCCGCGCTTTCAGCAAAGGGAAGTACGACCTCTGCGTGCTCGACGTGATGATGCCTAAGAAAGACGGCTTCACCCTCGCTAAGGACATCCGCCAGATCAACGACGAAGTGCCCTTCATCTTCCTCACCGCCAAGACGCTCAAGGAAGACATCTTCGAAGGCTTCCGCGTAGGTGCCGACGACTACCTCACAAAGCCCTTCTCCATGGAAGAACTCACCTTCCGCATCGAAGCCATTTTGCGCCGCGTGCGAGGAAAGAAGTCGCGCGACCGCGTGGTCTACAAAGTGGGTAGTTTCACCTTCAACACGCAGAAGCAGACCCTCACGCGCGGCGAGGAGGTCACGAAACTCACCACCAAGGAGAGCGAACTGCTCCGCCTGCTCTGCATTCACATGAACGAAGTGCTGCAGCGCGACTACGCACTCAAAACCATCTGGATCGACGACAATTATTTCAACGCCCGTTCCATGGACGTCTACATCACAAAGTTGCGCAAGCACCTCAAAGACGACGAGAACGTAGAGATTATCAATATCCACGGCAAGGGTTACAAACTTATCAGTTCCGAGCCGGAGTAAAGGTAGTCCGTACAGAATACAAACAAGAAGAGGCACACCCCAATGGCGGGGCGTGCCTCTTCTTGGTTTTAGGAGTAGGGGCGTTTTGTTATTGCCCGAAAGATAATCGATTCCGTCGTTGCTACATTATTTATATAAGAAATCGTCTCAGGGACGGGTGCAATATTCATAAAGCCGCCTGTAAAACTTGTGGCGGCAAAGGGTGGCGGCATCGCCGAGAATGATGAGTTTGAAGCGGGCGCGGGTAATTGCCACGTTCGTGCGCCGCAGGTCTGACAGGAAGCCAATCTCGCCGCCAGCGTTGGAGCGCACCAGCGAGAGGATTATCACGTCGCGCTCGCTCCCCTGAAAGGCATCTACCGTGTTGATCGTGATTTGGCGGCGCAAGGGACGCAGGTATTCGTCCTGCTTGACAAGCGAGCGCAGGTATTGCACCTGTGCGCGGTAGGGCGAAATGATGCCGAAGTTCACGCGCTCCTCCACGAGCCGGTGCCTGCCCACTTTCTCCGCATAGCCTTTGAGGGCGGCAACGGTGGCAGCCGCCTCTTTCTTATTGATGCGCCCGAAGGTAGCACCCACAAACGCCTCGTTGCCCTGACCTGCATCGTCTTCATCATCGGCGGGGACGTTTATCCACGTCATCGGTTCGTCCAACTCCTCCGCCAGCGACCGCCCGAGCACTTCGGGCGCAGCCTCAAGCCGTCCGCCGTAGAACCATTCAGAAGAAAAGCGCATCAGCCTTTCGTTCATGCGATACTGCATCGTGAGCAGCCGCACTGCCGCAGGGTGGGTCTCCGCCAGTTGCTCGGGGATCGTGATGCCCAAACCGCCGCGCAGTGCCTCGGGGCATTTCACGGTGGGCGGCAACTGCTTGTGGTCGCCGGCAAAGACCACGCGGTCGGCCTTGAGCATGGCAATCCAGCACGCGGCTTCGAGTGCCTGCGCCGCCTCGTCGATAAAGAGCGTGTGGAAACGGCGGCCCGTCATCACGGGGTTGCCCGCGCCGGTGAGCGTGGAAGCGATGACCCGCGCATTGTCGAAGAGCGCGTGGCGGATACGCAGTTCCAACTCGTCGGCACGCTCGCGCAGGCGATAAATCTTTTGGTGGAAATCCGCGCCGCGCTGCCGCCTCGGCTGCGACATCAGGGTGCGCAGGGTGCGGCGTATCTGCCACAGGGCAGGATAGTCAGGGTGTTCCTCAAACCGCCGCTCGTAGGTGTTGGCAAGCATCTCCGGCGTGACGCGCGTGGGGTTTCCGATGCGCAGCACAGGGATGCCCCGCGCCGCGATCTGCGAGGAAATCCAGTCGACCGCCGTGTTGCTTTGCGCACACACCAGCACCTGCGGCTCGCGGCGCAGCACCTCGCTCACCGCTTCGACCAGCGTGGTGGTCTTGCCCGTGCCCGGAGGACCGTGCACCACGAGCACCTCACGCACATTGAGGATATCGCGCACCGCCTGCTCCTGAGCCGCGTTGAGCCAAGGCAGTCTCGTGGCAGTCCCTACGGAGGCGGGCGGCGAAAGCGGCGTGCCGCTGTGGATAATGTCCCGAAGCAGGGCCGTGCGGTCGCCTTTGGCTTCCGCCACGCGGCGCATGGCATCGAACATCAGGCGATAAGTCGTCTCGTCGAAATAGAGTTGCACGCCTAACTGCTCCCGGCTTTGCAGCGTTGCATGCGCCGCCTCGCCGGGCAGCGTCACCGTGAGGCAGTCGTCCTCGGCGAAGCACACCGTGCCCGTGACGGGCAGGAACGTCTGGCGGCCGGTGGCATCGGCACAAAAGAAACAGACGGCGCGACCATACTCAAAGTTATGGTCAGCGTCGTCTATTTCCGTTTTAATGATTTCCACCGTGAAGCGGTCGAGCGAGTTATAGCGTGCCCTGCCTGTCGTGACGGGAAACCAGCAGTCGCCGCGTCTTTTCTTGCGCTCGATGCCCATCGTCTGGCTGTCGCGCTTGAACGCCGCCTTTTCATACTCGTATTCCCGCCGCAGGAGTTCGGCGTGTTTGGAAAGATTCATTTGGAGGAGGTTACTCAGTATCAAGGTCTATGCTGCACGGGCGGCAGGGGGCGGTCGTCGCCGCGCTCCACGCTGACGCTGATTTGCACGGCGGCCTTTTCACTAATCTTGAAGTCGGCAGCCACGCCGACGCGGTCGCGGCCGCGCCACGGCAATCCGGGCATCAGGCAGTCGCTGCGCAGGGAAGAGGCATCGCGCGGCAGGAGTGATTTGTTGAAATAGGCGTAGAGCGCGATGCGGTCGTTCACGCGGTAGCCCAGCTGCGCCGCCAGCCCCACGTCGGTAAAGCCGAACGGTCCCCAGGTGAAGTGGTCGGCATAGACACCGCCGGCAAAGGAGAACTTCTTGCCCAAGGGCATCATGTAGGCAAAGGCTGCCGTCTGCCCCCACCCCGCGCCGCGCGGCGCATGCTTGCCCAGCCCCGCCGTGACGCTTGCCGAGAAGGCGGCGTTGAAGCCTTCGTGCAACGGCCAAGCCAATCCGCCCGGCCCGCCGCCCAGAAAAGAGAGTTCCGAAAAGAGGGGCGAGGAACAGGCAAACAGGGGCGTGATGGGATAATGGCCTATGCTTTGCGCTGTAATGCTGTCAGCCGGCGCGGCAACCCGGTCCGTCGCCACGCTGTCGGGCACCGTGCGCACCTCCCGCGCCTCCTGCGCTGCGGCAGGCAGGGCGAGCAAAAATATCGAGCCTAATAAGATTTTTGCCAGCAATTTCATACAGCCTAAGATTATTACAACTGCAAATATATGCAGAAATAAGCATTTCAAGCCCCGCCTTTGCCAAGTTTCTTATAGGATAAGGCGCAATTATTTCCCAAAAACTTTTGTATTTTCAAATCTTTAATGCAAATTTGCAAAGTTAATCTATCAAAACACTACGCTTATGGAAAACTATACCGCCCCGAAGTGTGGGCTCAAAAGAGAGGATTTCCAAAAGGAAGTCAACGGCAAGGCCGTAGATTTGTTTTTCTTGACTAATGAAAACGGCATGGAAGTAGCCGTTACCAACTACGGCGGTTCGCTCGTGGCTATCATGGTGCCCGACCGCAACGGCAACTATGCCAACGTTATCCAAGGACACGATAATATCGACGACTGCCTCAATTCGCCCGAACCTTTCCTCAGCACGCTCGTAGGCCGCTACGGCAACCGCATCTGCAAGGGTCGCTTCACGCTCAACGGCAAGGAGTACCACCTCGCCGTGAACAACGGGCCGAACCACCTGCACGGCGGCCCCACGGGATTTCACGCCCGCGTGTGGGACGCAGAGCAAATCAACGGTCATGCGCTCGTGCTGCGCTACGTGTCGCCTTATTATGAGGAGGGCTTCCCTGGCGAGTTGTCGATGACCGTGATGTACACGCTGACCGACGACAACGAACTCGTTATCGACTATAAGGGAACGACCAACAAGAAGACGGTGGTGAACATGACGAGCCACGGCTTCTTCTCTCTCGCAGGTATCGCCAACCCCACGCCCTCTGCAATGAATGTGGTGTGCCAAATCAATGCCGATTTCTTCGTGCCCATCGACGAAAACTCTATCCCGACGGGCGAAATCCGCAGCGTGAAGGGCACACCTTTTGATTTCACGGAGCCGCACGCCGTGGGCGAGCGCATCGACGACCCCGACTGCCAGCAAATCAAGAACGGCGCGGGCTACGACCATTGCTATGTGCTCAACAAGCGCGAGCCGGGCGAGCTTTCTTTCGCCGCCAAAATCACGGAGCCTGAAAGCGGACGCACCATGGAGGTCTATACCACCGAACCGGGCGTGCAATTCTACTCCGACAACTGGGCAGACGGCTACAAAGGCCAGCACGGCGCAACCTTCGGTCGCCGCAGCGCGCTCTGCTTCGAGGCGCAGCACTTCCCCGACAGCCCCAACCGCGCACACTTCCCCAGCGTGGTGCTGCGCCCAGGCGAAGTCTATACGCAAAAGACGATCTACAAGTTCGGCGTCGAAGCATAAGTAGGACCAATAGTTTTTTCGAGGCAATATATTTATAGACACGATAATCCTCTATCGACACTATCAATATTTATTTTTATAAAAAACAAAATCTAAAACCATGAGTAATCAACAAAAACAATGGGGAGCCATCATCGTGATGATTGCGCTCTTCGCCATGATTGCCTTCGTGACGAACCTCTGCACGCCGATGGCAACCATCATCAAGAACCAGGGCGAGATTTCCAACGTACTCGCGCAAATCGGTAACTACGGCAACTTCTTCGCCTATCTCATTATGGGTATTCCCGCCGGTATGCTGATTGCCAAGTACGGCTACAAGAAAACGGCCCTCATCGGCTTGGCTGTCGGTATCGTCGGCATCCTCATCCAGTGGTACAGCGGTCAGCTCGACGCACAGGAGAACCTCGGCCTCGTGTTCACCGTTTACCTCATCGGCGCATTCATCGCAGGCTTCTGCATGTGTATCCTCAACTGCGTGGTAAACCCCATGCTCAACCTCCTCGGCGGTGGCGGCAACAAGGGTAACCAGCTTATCCAGCTCGGCGGTGTGTTCAACAGCTCCGCAGCCGTGGCTTGCTACATCCTTATGGGTGCTCTGATTGCCGATGCCTCTAAGGCTAAGATTTCCGACGCTACGCCGGCTTTGATGATTGCCCTCGCCATCTTCGTGATTGCTTTCATCGTGATTATCTTCACCAAGATCGAAGAACCCGAGCAGGCTCCCGTGCAGCTCGACCTTATTAAAGGTGCCATGGGCCACAGCCACTTCGCCCTCGGCACGCTCGCCATTTTCCTTTACATGGGTATCGAAGTAGGTGTGCCCAACTTCGTTAACCTCTACCTTACGGCCGGCGACCCCGCCACAGGTCTTGAACCTATCCCCGCCGGCACGGTCGGCATGCTCGTTGCCGTATATTGGTTCATGATGCTGATTGGCCGTTTGGTAGGCGCCAGCATCGGCAGCAAGGTTTCCAGCCGCGCCATGATCACCACGGTTTCCATCGCCACCCTCGTGCTCGTGCTCTTCGGCATGTTCGCTCCCACGGACGTTACCGTAAACTTCCCGGGCGTTGACTGGGGCAAACTCGAAATGATTTGGCAGCCCGTACCCCTCGGCATCTTCTCCTTCCTGCTCGTCGGCCTTTGCACCAGCGTTATGTGGGGCGGCATCTTCAACATGGCCGTTGAGGGCCTCGGCAAGTATACGGCCATCGCCAGCGGTATCTTTATGACGATGGTATTCGGCTGCGCCGTGATGATGTTTATCCAAGCAAAGGTTGCCGATATGTTTGGTTACATTCCCAGCTTCTGGGTTGTAGTCTTCTGCGCCGCATACCTGCTCTTCTACGCCCTCGTAGGCAGCCGTGTTACCAAGCGTTCTGAATAATTTTAGTAAACAAATAAACGAGTAGACAAGGAAATTTTCGTGCAAGCGAGTGCAATAAGTTTACTTAAATTGCCGAGCGCAGCCGAAAATCTCAAAAAACAAGACAAGTTACTTATGTAAATATTATTAGCAAGACTTCTCTGTCTCGTCTACTCGTTTACTCGTAAACTCGTCTACTAAAGAACTTATAATCTTTCCCAGCAAAATAAATTTTTAACCCTATAAAAACTATACTCCCATGAAACTGACAATAGACGACGTGCGTTCACGTTTCATCAAGCACTTTGACGGCGAAACGGGCAGCGTTTACGCTTCTCCCGGCCGCATCAACCTCATCGGCGAACATACCGACTACAACAACGGCTTCGTTTTCCCCGGCGCAGTAGAGCAGGGCATGATTGCCGAAATCAAGCCCAACGGCACGCGCAACGTACGCGCTTACTCCATCGACATGAAAGACTACACAGAGTTTTCGCTCGACGACGAGGCAGGTCCTAAGGCTACTTGGGCACGCTACATCTTCGGCGTTTGCCGCGAGATGATGGCCCTCGGCGTTCCCGTCCAAGGTTTCAACACGGCCTTTGCAGGCGATGTGCCCCTCGGCGCAGGCATGTCCTCCTCCGCAGCCCTCGAAAGCACCTACGCTTACGCGCTCAATGACCTCTGGGGCGACAACAAGATCGAGAAGATGGAACTCGCCCGCGTGGGCCAGCGCACCGAGCACAAGTACGTAGGCTGCAACTGCGGCATCATGGACCAGTTCGCCTCCGTATTCGGCAAGAAGGGCAGCCTCATGCGCCTCGACTGCCGCAGCGGCGAATATCAGTACTTCCCCTGGCATCCGAAAGGCTACCAGCTCGTTCTCGTGAACAGCTGCGTGAAGCACATACTGGCCGGTTCTCCCTACAACGAACGCCGCTTGCAGTGCGAGCACGTTGCCGAAATCATCAAGCAGACCCACCCCGAAGTTGAGTCGCTCCGCGATGCCACGATGGAGATGCTCGATGAGGTTAAGGGCAAAATCACAGGCGACGAATACAAGCGTGCCCGCTACGTCATTGGCGAAGTAGAGCGTGTGCTCGCCGTTTGCGACGCCCTCAAACACGACGACTACGAGATGGTAGGTAAGATGATGTACGAAACGCACTACGGCCTGAGCAAGGAATATGAGGTGAGCTGCGAAGAGCTCGACTTCCTCAACGACATTGCCAAGGAAGAAGGCGTTACCGGTTCGCGCATCATGGGCGGTGGCTTCGGCGGCTGCACCATCAACCTCGTTGCCGACGAACTCGTTGATAACTTCAAGAAAGTAGTAGTAGAGAAGTTTGCCGCTAAGTACGGCAAGAAGCCCATCGTCATCGACGTTGTCATCGGCGACGGTGCCCGCAAGCTCCTTTAATTTACTGAAAATATCTGTTGAAAAGGGCGCGCCAAGCGGCGTGCCCTTTTCTTTTTTGCTTTAGATTGTCAAATTTCCTTATATCCAAGAGCCTAAAAATGGGAAAATTCCTTACATTTGCAACGATATACTAAAATCCTATACTTTGATTGCTACAATCTACAAATTATGAAAAAGATTTTTTTATTTATTGCGTTTCTCTTTTCAGCTTTGTATGTCTCTGCGCAAGACCTCATTGTGAAAAATTCGGGCGAATCCGTCAAGGCTTACAATTTGGAGATTGCCGGTTCCTCCTTGTTCTTTCAGCTTACGGCGGATTCTAATGCCCCGGTGCAGAAATTGCCGAAGACGGAAGTTCTTATTATTAAAAAAGCCGATGGCACAAAGATAGACCTCGATGCGCCCGCTGCGCAGCCTGCCGCTGGGCAAGCGGTGCAGCAGCAATCGGCAACCCAAAATCAGGGTGGCGTTGTAATGCAAACGCTTGATATGCTAAGCGCAGAAGAGAGAGCAGAAAATCAGCGCATGATAGAACAACTCAACGGTCCAATTACGTATAATGTCACCAAGGGTAAGAAGGCTTTTTCCTTGTGTGGCCGTTTTAGTCCAAAGCAAAGCTCTATTGTGTCGAATAAAGACATAAGCATATCTCTGGTATCAGGGAGCATGTTTGCTGAAGTTAGGAACGGACCAGAAACATTTGAGGAAACAAATCCTATTTCCCCTACTTCTACTTGGCTTACTTTTCTAGGCCATAAGGCTGGCCGCATAGCAATATCTATTACGAATAAAAGCAACCAAACCATTTATGTAGACTTAGGGAACACAATGATTGTAGCACAAGGTCACACAATCGCTCTTTATGTGCCGCAATCCACGACAGTCAGCAATACCACTGTCGCAGGCGGTAGCCTTAATTTAGGAGCTATGACAGGTAGCCGCCTCCTTGGCGGTGTCACTGTCGGCGGCAGCAACGCCTCGACAACCGTGAGTACGGTGTATGCTCAAAGAGTTATTGCCGTCGCTCCACATAGTACGATACGCACGCAGCCCGTTGTTGCTTGGGAGGGCGAACAAGATGGACGCTACATCACGCAGGACATAAAATGGTTTCGCGGTAATTTCAAATGTTGGATGAAACTAAATTCTTTAATGGTATTGAATTCGGACGATTCTTACTATTGCGGACAACACACTAATTTTAGCGAAGAGAACTCGCCGCTTGATATTTCTGCTTATGTGAGTTATTCCTACACAGAGGACTGTGCACAAGAAAAAACTATGCCTGTTCATTATTATCTAAAAGATTTTGTTGGATATGGTCAATCTGCAATGGGACGTGCGCATGTTCAATTTACAAATTTCCCAGGAATGTGTATTCCTTTCCTGAACGGTACGGCCAAATGATAAGCATTCCCCTCCCTTAAACCATCATTTGAAACCTGATTAAATAGCCCCGAAAGAGCGTTGCTGATGCAGCACGCAGCTTTCGGGGTTTTATTTATTGCCAAGGGAGCAGTCTATGTACCATAACACAACCTCCTATCTGCTTTGGATTTTTCGCTCCAAAGCAGATATTTTTTATTTGCTTGCTGATAATCTTTTCTGTCATATAGAAAGTTTTTGTTACAAACTTTGTAACACGTATTACAAACTTTGTAATATGTATTAGCAAGTTTGTAACGGCCGTTACAAAGTTTGTAACAAACTTTTTCTTGGCAGAAAGTGAAAAATATCAAGGAGAAAGAAAAAAATATCTCGGAGATAGTAAAAAATATCTCCGAGATGATGCGCGCTTTGCCATAGCTGGTAAATGAAGTGCGCCGTGTTACGATGCCGATCTGTATTGCCGTGGCGTTTGTCCCGTATGCCCCTTGAAAAAGCGCACGAAATGCTGCGGATAGTCAAAGCCGAGCGATTTGCTCACCTGTCTGATGCTCAGCGAAAGGTTGTCGAGCAGTTGCTTGGCATGGGAGAGCAGGCGGCCGGCAATGAACTCTTTGGCCGTCTGGCCTGTCTCCACGCGCACCAGTTCGCCGAAATAGCCGCTCGAAAGGCAGCATCGCTCGGCAAAATATGCTACCGTGGCCAGCCCTTCGCGGCAGGCTTTCGTTTCGATGTAGTCTTTGAGCAATGCCTCAAACTTTGTGACCACGGAGTGGTTGATTTCCTCGCGCGTTCACGAACTGGCAGTCGTAGAAATACAGGCAATAATTGAATGGCAACTCGATGTGCGAAACAATGGGGATGGTGCGTGTGCCTGTCGAAGCGCACCACGCTCACAAGGCGGGTGTACCGTTTCAAAGCCGTAACGCTCGTTGGATTGCTATACGGAGTTATAATAAATCTCTTTCATAATCGGCAATGTTAGCGGGTCTTATTGAATTTCAACAGGACGATGCAAATTTACGCTTGTAAAATCAATATGAAAATTACAAGAACTTTGGGAAAAGTTACCATTTTTGAGATTTTTTGCGGGTGTGGCATTGAATTATAACGCTTGAAAGACGTTTTTAATGCGTAACTTTGCGCTATAAACCCCTTTCCTTTATTTGAAACATGACCGTCACGATTATTATCCTTTGTCTCTCGGCCATTTTGTTTGTCAACGGCCGCATTCGCTCTGACCTCGTTGCCGTGTGTACGGCACTCTCGCTCGTGCTTTGCGGCATTTTGTCGCCCGAGGAGGCATTGGCGGGCTTCGCCAATCCCATTGTCATCATGATGGCAGGGCTGTTCGTCGTGGGCGAAGGCATTTTCAGCACCGGGCTTGCGGGGCGCGCGGGGCGTAAGATAATGGGGCTGGCAGGCGGGAGCGAAACTCGGCTATTTGTGCTCGTAATGCTCGCCACGTCGTTCGTCGGGGCCTTCGTGAGCAACACGGGAACCGTGGCGCTGATGCTCCCGATCGTGGTGAGTCTGTGCCGCTCCGGAGGTTTCTCGCAGTCGCGCCTGCTGATGCCGCTCGCCTTTGCCGGCAGCATGGGCGGCATGCTCACGCTCATCGGCACGCCGCCCAACCTCATCGTGCGCGATGCCCTTGTGCAGGCCGGCTATGCGCCGCTGGGCTTCTTCTCGTTCGCTCCCGTCGGCATATTGTGCATACTCACAGGTATTCTCGTGCTCCTGCCGCTCACCCGCCGCTTCCTGAAAGGCAAAGGGCAAACGGCAGCGAAGCCTTCGGGCAAATCGCCCGAGCAACTGGCGGAAGAGTACAAACTCACGCAAGGACTGACGCGCCTCGTCATCGAAGCAGGGTCGCCTTTTGCGGGGAAAACGCTGCGCGAACTCGACGTGTACGGTCGCTACGGCATCACCGTGTATGAAATACGTCGCACCTCGCAGACTGGCGGCGGTGCCGTGAAGCGCGTGGAACAATTCACGCTCGCGGAAACGGCTCTCAGCGAAGGCGACCAGCTCTTCCTGAGCGGAGCCCCGCAAAGCGTGGAACTCCTCGCCGCCGAAAACCGCCTCAAAATCACCAAACCGAAGAAAGGCGGCAACCTGCATTTCTACGATATCGGCATGGCCGAAATCCTCGTTCTTCCCTCCTCCTCGCTCGTGGGGCAAAGCGTGGCGGGAGCCACTTTCCGCGAGCAGCACGGACTGAACGTCTATGGCGTGAAGCGCCACGAACAACATATCACCTCCAACCTCAAAGACCTCAAACTGCACGCCGCCGACATTCTCTTGGTGCAAGGTCCGTGGAGCAACATCGCGCGGCTGAATAGGGACGAAGGGCGCGAGTGGGTCGTCATCGGGCAGCCCGAGAAACAGGCAGCACGCATCACGCTCGACTACAAAGCGCCCTTGGCGGCTTGCATCATGGTGGCGATGGTCGCCGTGATGGCCTTGCCGTTCATTCCCGTGGCTCCCGTCACGGCGGTGATGCTTGCGGCAGTCGCCATGGTGTTTACCGGCTGCGTGCGCAGCGTGGAGGCGGCATACAAGAGCATCAACTGGGAAAGCATCGTGCTCTTCGGTGCCATGCTCCCCATGTCTACGGCATTGGAAAAGACGGGCGCATCGTCTGCCATATCCTCCGGCCTCGTGGCCGCCGTGGGCGATGCCGGTCCCTACGTGCTACTCGCCGCCATCTACCTGGCGACCTCCGTCATGACCTTCTTTATTTCAAATACCGTTACCGCCGTACTCATGTCGCCCATCGCCCTCGCTGCGGCTACGGCACAGGGCGTGAGCGCAGTACCCATGCTGATGGCCGTGACGGTAGCGGCGAGTATGTGTTTCGCCTCTCCGTTTTCCACTCCTCCCAATGCCCTCGTAATGTCGGCGGGCGGCTACCGCGCCATCGACTATGTGCGCGTTGGTTTGCCCTTGCAAATCGTTACGGCCATCGTCATGATCATCGCCCTGCCCCTCCTTTTCCCATTCCAATCGTGATTGCCGCCGCGAAACCGCCCTATAATAGCAGAAAGTTGCAGGCAATTTGCAAAAAAACGCTTTTCCCCTTGCTCATATCGGCAACAATGCCTACCTTTGCACTCGCTTTTAAGCAATAAAGGTTTGATTCGCTAGCTCAGCTGGTAGAGCACAACACTTTTAATGTTGGGGTCTTGGGTTCGAGCCCCAAGCGAATCACCCGAGAAAACGAGAGGGGTCCCTTCTAATCAGAGGGGACTCCTCTTTTCTATTTTCAACGGATACGTTAATGCCTTTGTGATTTATATAAGTGCGCAAAACCGAGAAGAGGGGAGGGGAGAAGGAGATAAGAATGAAGCCGCCTGCATTACAGTCACGTTGCAGGCGGCTTCGGTGTAAAACAAATCAAGTAATTTATAAAGTGACTGTTTTTCTTTTACTACGCAGGTGCGGTGGGTAGCCAATTGGCAAATGTGTTTATACCACGCGGCAACTTACGTGCTCGCGGAAGATGCGCAGCGCGTTCTGCTTGCGCTCTGCAGAAAGCGGCTCTACGTTTTCGAGGCGGTAGGGAATGCCGAGTTCCTTGTATTTGAATGTGCCCATCACGTGATAAGGCAAAATCTCCACGCGCTCCACCACTGAATACTGCGCCACGTGGGCGGCAAGGGCGTGCAGCCGCTCGTCGTTGTCGGTGTAGCCCGGCACCACCACGTGCCTGATCCACGTGGGCTTGCCTATGGATTGGAGGTAGTCGAGCATGGCCTGGTTGTTGGTGCGCGGCGCACCCACGTAGGTCTTGTGCAGCGTGTCGTCGAGCGTCTTGATGTCGAGCAGCACGAGGTCGGTTTCTTCGAGCGCGGCCTTGACTTGCTCGTTGAAGACCGCGCCGGAGGTGTCGAGCGCGGTGTGGAAGCCGCTCTGGCGGCACAGGCGGAAGAACTCGGTGAGGAACTCGGCCTGCATCAGCGGTTCGCCGCCGGTGCACGTCACGCCGCCGCTGCGGATAAAGTTCTTGTATTTCTTCACCTCCGCAAGCAACTCTGCGGGCGTCAGTTCATACTGGACGGGGCGATTGATGTCCCACGTGTCGGGATTGTGGCAAAAGGCACAACGCAAAGGACAGCCCTGGAAGAAGGCTACAAACCTTATTCCGGGGCCGTCCACTGTGCCAAAGGATTCGATGCTGTGCAGTCGTCCTTTCATAAATATATTTTTAGTAAACGAGTTGACGAGTAAACAAGTAAACGAGTATACAAGTAAACGAGTAAACCCGTTTACCCCATTTACAACGAGTGGTTAATCGTGCGCGAAATCACGTCGAGCTGCTGTTCTCGGGTGAGCTTCACGAAGTTTACGGCGTAGCCGCTGACGCGAATGGTGAGCTGCGGATATTTCTCGGGGTGCTCCATAGCGTCGATGAGCAGTTCGCGGTCGAAGACGTTCACATTGAGGTGGTGTCCGCCATCGGGCGTGAAGTAGCCGTCCATAAGACCTACAAGGTTATCGATCTGCACCTGATTTTCCTTGCCGAGCGTAGCGGGCGAGATGGCGAAGGTGTAGGAGATGCCGTCGTGGCTGTGCTGGAAGGGCAGCTTGGCCACAGAGGCGAGGGCGGCAACGGCACCTTTCACGTCGCGGCCATTCATGGGGTTGGCACCCGGTGCGAAGGGCACGCCTTTGGAGCGGCCGTCGGGCGTTGCGCCCGTGTGTTTGCCGTACACCACGTTTGAGGTAATCGTGAGGAGCGACTGCGTGGGAATGGCGTGGCGATAGGTCTCGTGCTGGCGAAGATATTCCATGAACTTCTCGGTCACCATCACGGCGAGTTCGTCAGTGCGCTCGTCGTTGTTGCCGAAGGGCAGGCTGGGCGTGCCTACCTGCTCGAAGCCTACGGCGATGCCGCGCTCGTCGCGGATAACGCGCACCTTGCCGTACTTCACGGCGGCCAGAGAGTCGGCCACGATGGAGAGGCCGGCAATACCCGTGGCGCGGGTGCGGATTACGTCGCCGTCGATGAGTGCCATCTGGTATGCCTCGTAGTCGTACTTGTCGTGCATGTAGTGGATAATCTTGAGCGCATTGACGTAGGTCTTGGCCAACCAGCGCATCATGTTCTCAAACTTATACATCAGCACGTCGTAGTCGAGATATTCGTCCTTGATGGGTGCGAAGTCGGGGCCTACCTGCTCGCCGCTCATTTCGTCGCGGCCGCCGTTGATGGCGTAGAGCAAGCACTTGGCGAGGTTGGCGCGTGCGCCGAAGAACTGCATCTGCTTGCCGATCTTCATCGGGCTTACGCAGCAGGCAATTCCGTAGTCGTCGCCGTAGTCGGGACGCATGAGGTCGTCGTTCTCGTATTGGATAGCCGAGGTCTTGATAGACATCTTGGCGCAGTATTTCTTCCAGCTTTCCGGCAAAGCCTGCGCCCAGAGCACGGTGAGGTTGGGCTCGGGGGCCGGACCGAGGTTGTCGAGCGAGTGGAGGAAGCGGAAGGAGGTCTTCGTCACCATCGTGCGGCCGTCAACGCCCATACCGCCGATGCTTTCCGTCACCCACACGGGGTCGCCGGAGAAGAGGTCATTGTATTCCGGCGTGCGGAGGAAGCGCACGATGCGCAGCTTGATGATGAGCTGGTCGATAAGTTCCTGTGCTTCTTCTTCGGTGAGTTTGCCTTCCTTGATGTCCTTTTCGATGAAGATGTCGAGGAAGGTGCTGACGCGGCCGATGGACATGGCTGCACCGTCCTGGTCTTTCACGGCACCGAGGTAGCCAAAGTAAACAAACTGCACGGCCTCGCGGGCATCGCGTGCCGGGCGGGTCACGTCGAAACCGTAGTTGGCGCACATCTTCACGAAGCTCTTCAAGGCAGCGATCTGCTCAGAGGTTTCTTCGCGCTTCTGGATGCACTCTTCGGTCATTTCCTGAATGTCGAGGCGTTCGAGGAAGCGCTTGCGCTCTTCAATGAGGTTGTCCACGCCGTAGAGGGCGATGCGGCGGTAGTCGCCGATGATGCGGCCGCGACCGTAGGCATCGGGCAGACCTGTGATGATGTGGGCGTGGCGAGCGGCGCGGATGTCCTTGTTGTAGGCAGAGAACACGCCGTCGTTGTGCGTCTTGCGGTATTTCGTGTAGATTTCCTTCGTGGCAGGGTCAAGCTCGTAGCCGTAGGCTTTGAGTGCGCTTTCCACCATGCGGATACCGCCTTTGGGGAAGATGCCGCGCTTGAGCGGTGCGTCGGTTTGCAGGCCCACGATTACCTCGTTGTCCTTGTCGATGTAGCCTGCGCCGTAAGTGTCGATAGATTGCGGGAGTTTCTGTTCTGCGTCATATACGCCTTTCTCGCGTTCCACCTTGAACATTTCCGTGAGTTTGTTCCAAAGCGCCGTTGTCCTGGCCGTGGGTCCTGCGAGAAATGATTCATCTCCGGTGTAAGGGGTGTAATTGTGCTGGATAAAGTCGCGCACATTGATTTCGCGTTTCCAGATGTAGCCTTCAAAACCTTCGATGTGATTTGATAATTTCATAAGAATACTGTGGTGTATATGGTTAATAAAATAAAGATGCAACGCTTTGCATTCCTCCACAAAAACGCCCCGCGCGGAAAAGACAAAAAAGCAAAAACATGGTTGCTTGCGAGGCTCCTTTGTTTCGGACTGCAAAGTTCCGAAAAAAAATCCAATTATCACAGAAAGTCGGCCATTATCGTATAAGAAACTTAAAAGTTTCGGCTAAAAAAGCGAAAGGGCAGGGGTAGGGCGGGGCGGCGTTGCTGTGGAAACGCCAAATTTGGCTTTGCTTGTAAGAAAAAGATTGATTTTATCGCGTTAATATATCAAAAGTTCGTACCTTTGCCGCGATGCCTTACTTTTTGTAAGTCATATTATTTTCTCGCGCACGCGTATATATTATATATTGTGTAGTCCGATCTCAACCAAATAAATCATATAAAACACAAAAAGTAATTCTCATGAAGAAATGTCTACTTCTGGCCTGCTTCCTGCAAGCAGCTGCGGGCAGCCTTTTTGCCCAGTACAGCGTAGGAACGGCACTGCCCGTTCAGAAAGGCGCGAACACGGTAGCCAGCCAGGCTTCCAACACCGATGCCAATGTCTATTATGCCTACACAGCATCTGCCACCCAAGACGAATTGCTGGAAATCCGCTCCGAGAAGCCCTACACCGTGACCTTCTCCGTAGACGGCACGTCGGGCACAAAGTTCCAATCCGTGCGCAGCGAGGGCGGGCGCTCCAACTGCGTGGCTGTGAACAAGGGGCAGTCGGTCATCATTCAGCTCAATGCCTACAAGGTGAGCGAGTTCAGTTTCAACTTCGCTACCTATGCCGCCGACAACACCGCCGGCTATAGCTGCGCCGCGCCAGTTGCCCTCTCGGAAACCGCGCCCGCATGGCTGCCCTCCAACGGTGACCTCTATATGGAATACACCGCAACAAACAGCGGCACGCTCACTTTCATCGTGGCACAGTCTATCTCAAACCTCTCCGTAAAAGAAGGCTGCGAGGGCACGGAAACCAAACTCTCCATCGGTTCTGACGATTGGTATAACGCAAAAGCCAACTTCGCCGTAACGGCAGGCAAAACCTATATCCTCCATGGTGCGACCTACTCCAACGCCGTGGCTTATTGCTCTCTCGAGCAGAAAGAAGAAGGCGTGAGTTGCGAAGCCCCCTTCATGGGTAAGGAGACAGGCAACGTGCTGCCCGCAGCCGCCGGCGTTTATTGGTACAGTTACGCGCCCTTGACGACGGGCTTCTTGAGCATTCCCAAGCCCGAAACCGTGGCAGGCGACACTGTGCGCGTGCTGAAAAACTGCACCACTTCTACCGCCTACGCCCAGGCCAACGACCGCCTCGGCATTCGCTTCCGCGTTGAGGCCAACGAACCGTATCTTATCAAGATTTCCAAGAAAAACGCTACCGCCGCCGATGAAACCTTCGACCTCGTAAATGCCGAGCCGCAAGCAGGCGACTCCCGCGACCTTCCCCTCGAAATCACGGCCAGCACCTACACCACACCCGCCCTCGACGGCACGTACTATTATCTCCTTACTACGCCCGCCACGCAGAGCAGTTTCGTGAAAGTGGCCTGCACGCAGGCACTCCCCGGCGGCTCGCAAATGCAGCTTACCAACTACGCCACAAGCGCAATCCTCAGCTCCTCCTCATCGCTCGTGACCACACAGGCCGCTCCCGGCGAGCAGTTTATTCTGAAATGGACTTGCAGCGAAGGCGTGAACAACATACCCTTCACCGTTTCCTTTGAAACCATCAAGGAAGGCGACCTCATCACCAACCCCATCGCCGCAACCCTCGGCGGCAACAAGGTGTACGCCGGCCTCGACACGCGCTATTACTCCTACACCGCCACGAAGTCGGGCTTCCTGAAAATCACGCCCTCCGATGCCAACGTGCTTATTGATTTCTACGGCACGCAGGAAGAGACCGCCAAACTCCCTACCTACCGCACCGCAGGTACTAACAATGTGCGCCTCGAAGTGTACAAGGGTCAGACGCGCTACATCAAGGTGTCGGGCGTAAGCACTGACTGTACCTTTGAACTCGCCGAAGAAGACTATGCTGACGGTGAAAGCTGCGAAATGGCATTTGCCGTGGCAGAACCTACTGTTATAGTGCCTGCCACCGTGGGCCACCACTTCTACGCTTACACCGCCACGCAGGACGGACTGCTCACGATTAGTTCCAACAATTTCCCCTACGTATACGACAGTGACCTCATTTGCTACAGCACCATCTACGTCAAGCAGGGCACTTGCACCGCCGGCGAGATGAAAGATATCCATAGCACCACCGGCGAACAGGCTATCTTCAAGGGTGTTTACCACGTGAAGGCAGGCGACACCTTTATCGTTGACGCTTTCTCCGTGACCCAGCCGGAAGGCGCAGGCATCAGCTTCGAACTGCGCGACTACCTTGAAGGCGAAGATGCCAGCACGGCCATCGAAATCAGCGAGGGTATGCTCACGCTCAAGAAGGCTTCGCCCACCATCCCCTTGTGGTACGTGGCCGACTTGAAGCCCGGTCTGTTCACGTTCTCTACGGAAAATGCCAAGAACTACTTTGTAGGTGCGCTCTACGCTTCGGGCAGCTACGAGGAGCCGCTCAAAGCCAGCATCTACTCTCCGACGGCCGACGGCACAGACGGTAAATATGTGATCCAGCATCAGATTGAAGCTGCTGGCAAATATTACGTCAAGCTCACACAGGCCAACGAAGGCGACCAAGTGCGCGTGACCGGCACATTCGCCACCTCCGGCATCAATGCTTTGAAGAATGTTGCCGCTGGTCTCTCGCTCAACGGCCGCACGCTCCGCACGGCTTCTGCCGCTACCGTGTACGACCTCACGGGTAAGGCCGTAGGCCGCACTGCTGCCGCCGGCACGCTCACCATGGAGCAGGGCGTTTATGTGGTAAAGACCGCAGAAGGCGCGAGCAAGATTGTTGTAAGATAATTTTTCAAGATACCTCCGGGGCGGGCGGCAAGATTCTTTGTCGCCCGCCCTTTTTGTTTGGCTGCAATATAGTTTCGCCTGTTGCGGCGCGTCTTCTTATAAGATGTCTGACAGATGCATATAGATCGTGAGTACTATTTCGTAAAAAAAATCGGAATGAAAGCGGGAGGGTAATGCGGCGCAAGGCGATAAAGAAAACAAGATAAATCTTAAACATTGCTGCAACGCCTTTTTTTATCCTATAAGAAAATGCACCCGTGCCAAAAAATACGTAATTTTGCCCTGCAAAAACTATTTTACATTAGATATCTATATGGTCAAGATTACCAAAGAAGCAGCCCTGCTCTACCACTCGCAAGGCAAGCCGGGCAAGATTGAAGTAGTGCCCACCAAACCCTATCGCACCCAAACCGACCTTTCGCTCGCCTACTCGCCCGGCGTGGCTGAGCCGTGCCTCGAAATTCAGAAAAACCCGCACGATGCCTACAAATACACCAACAAAGGCAACCTCGTGGCCGTGATTTCCAACGGCACCGCCGTGCTCGGCCTCGGCGACATCGGCGCGGTGAGCGGCAAGCCCGTGATGGAAGGCAAGAGCCTGCTTTTCAAGATATATGCCGGCGTAGATGCCTTCGACATCGAGGTGAACGAGAAAGATCCCGAGAAGTTTATCGCCGCCGTGAAAGCCATCGCGCCGACCTTCGGCGGCATTAACCTCGAGGACATCAAAGCCCCCGAATGTTTTGAAATAGAACGCCGCCTGAAAGCAGAACTCGACATCCCCGTGATGCACGACGACCAGCACGGCACGGCCATTATCTCCGCCGCCGGCCTCATCAACGCGCTCGACGTGGCAGGCAAGAAAATCGAGGACGCACGCATCGTGGTGAACGGCGCAGGCGCAGCCGCCATTTCGTGCACGCGGCTCTACGTGGCGTTCGGCGCCAGGCACGAGAACATCGTGATGCTCGACTCCAAGGGCGTTATCACCGCCGACCGCGAGAACCTCAACGAGCAGAAGCGCGAGTTTGCCACCGCGCGCACCGACATACACACGCTGGCCGAGGCCGTGGCAGGCGCGGACGTGTTTGTAGGCCTGTCGAAAGGCAACGTGCTCACCAAAGACATGGTGCGCTCCATGGCTAACAACCCGATTATCTTCGCCCTCGCCAACCCCGTGCCCGAGATCTCCTACGAGGACGCCATGGAGGCCCGCCCCGACGTGCTGATGAGCACGGGGCGCACGGACTATCCCAATCAGATCAACAACGTTATCGGTTTCCCCTACATCTTCCGAGGTGCGCTCGACACGGCTGCCACGGCGATTAACGAGGAAATGAAGATGGCGGCCGCACGCGCCATAGCCGACCTCGCACGCCGTCCCGTGCCCGACATCGTGAACCGCGCCTACCACGTGCGCAACTTCACCTTCGGCCCCGACTACTTCATTCCGAAACCCGTGGACCCGCGCCTCATCACGGAGGTCTCCATGGCCGTGGCGCGCGCCGCAATGGAAAGCGGCGTGGCACGCAAGCCCATCGAGGACTGGAAGGCTTACCGCCAGCACCTGCGCGAACTGATGGGGCAGGAAACCAAGTTCACCCAGAACCTCTACGACACGGCACGCATGAACCCCAAGCGCGTGGTATTTGCCGAGGGCACCCACCCCACGATGCTCGAAGCAGCCGTGAAAGCCAAGGCCGAAGGCATCTGCCACCCCGTGCTCCTCGGCAATGAAGACCAGATACGCCGCATGGCAGAGGAGATGGACCTCAAACTCAGCGACATCGAAATCCTCAACCTCCGAAATGACGACCAGACCGACCGACGCCGCCGCTACGCCGAAATTCTTGCGAATAAGATGCAGCGAAAGGGCTACACGCTTCAAGAGGCTATCGACAAGATGTACGAGCGAAACTATTTCGGTATGATGATGGTGGAAACGGGCGAAGCAGACGCTTTCATCACCGGCCTTTACACGAAATATTCCAACACGATTAAGGTGGCCAATGAAGTAATCGGCATTCGCGAGGGCTATAACCACTTCGCCACGATGCACCTCGTAAATTCCAAGAAAGGCATCTACTTCATCGCCGACACGCTCATCAACCGCCACCCCAACGAGGAGGCTCTTGAAGACATTGCCCGCCTCGCCGCTTCGACGGTGCGCTTCTTCAACCGCACGCCGGTCGTGGCCATGCTCTCCTATTCCAATTTCGGCACCGACACGGAGGGCAGCGCCGCAAAGGTGCAGCACGTCATCGAACGCATGCACCGCAACTACCCCGACCTGGCCATCGACGGCGAGATGCAGGTGAACTTCGCGCTCAACAAGGAACTGCGCGACGAGAAATATCCCTTCACGCGCCTGAAAGGTCTGGACGTGAACACGCTTATCTTCCCCAATCTCACCGCTGCCAACGCGTCGTACAAGATGATCAAGCAAATGTCGGAGGAAGGCGAGGTGGTAGGCCCTATCCAGATGGGACTGAACAAACCCATACACTTCACCGACTTTGAAAGTTCTGTGCGCGACATCGTGAACATCACCGCCGTGGCCGTCATCGATGCCGTGGTGCAGGAAAAACTGAAAAGCCTGGGAAAGTAAAGGCTTGCCGAACACTATAAGGCGATAGCCTTCAAGGCAAGCAATTTGTCGGTCACAATCGACAGAAATCACATAAATTTGTCGGTCAGAACCGACAAATTCTTCTAAAAATGTCGGTTCTGACCGACATTTTTTTTGTTTGTTACGGTTGCAATGCAGAACTTTGCAAGCAGAAAGTGCAAACGGCAGCCGATGCCGTTCATGCCGGCTTTGATAATTTTGCCCCAATCCCTATCGGTATGCTCCTCAAAAACATCTTCCGCCTCCTGCCTATATATATATTAATATTGTGTGCCGCTTCCTGCCATAAGGAGGATGCGGAAACGCCTGGGCCCGCCGCGCCCCCCTTGCCTGCTGCGCCGGGGCAGCGCACGGTGCTGGTGTATATGGCGGCGCAGAACTCTTTGGGGCACGACGACTTCCAGCGCGATGATTCTTTGGAGATAGCGAAAGGCGCAGATGCCCTGAAAGAGGGGCAGAGCCTTATGCTTTTTATTGACGACAAAGCCGCTCCGCGCCTCTATGCCCTGCGGGCGGGCTACAAGAAACCGGCGCTGCTGAAGCGCTGGGCAGAAGATGCCAACTCCACCGCCGCCGCCACGCTCGCCGCCGCATTGGAACTGATGAAGACTTATTGTCCCGCCGAGGAATACGGGCTGGCGATGTGGTCGCACGCCGACGGCTGGTTGCCGCCTACGGAGAGCGCGGAGGTAACGCCGCTTTCTTTCGGCATCGACACGGGGACGAACTCGCTTTCATCGGACAACGGCACGCAGATGGCGGTCGAAACCATCGCGCGAACCATCAAGGCAGCCGGCTTGCGCTTCCGATATATCTTTTTCGACGCGTGCCTGATGCAGAGCCTCGAGGTGGCGTATGCCCTGCGCGAGGCGACGGATTTGGTAATCGCTTCGCCGATGGCCATTCCCGGTGCTGGCGCTTACTATACGCATCAAATGCGCGACGGGCTGTTTAGCACCGCGCCCGAGGACATTGTAGATATCTATTTGGCAGATGTGACCGACCCTCAGCGCGCAAATGATTACGACGACTACGGCATCGTGTTTTCCGCCCTCCGCACCGACGCCCTCGAGCCCTTGGCAGCCGCCCTACGCACTGCCCTGCCCGCATCGCTGGCAGCTGGAAAGACGAGCGCTAACCTTGCGGAAGTGACTAACTATCACGCTTATGCGCGCAAATATTACTATCGCCCGCACTATTACGATGCCGCAGAGGCACTGACCGCGCTAATTCCCGACGATGCTCTGCGCACGCCGGTGCTCGCAGCCCTGTCGCTGGCCGTGGTGCGCAAGGCTGCCACGACGCGCTATTGGATTGGGCCGTCGGACACAGCCTACCAGGAGGTCGACTTGGCAACCTACTCCGGCGTTTCTCTATTCGTGCCGCAGGACGTTTATACGCGCAACGCTAAGTTCACGCCTTATGGCGACCTGAACCTTGCTTTCCAAAAAACCGAATGGTATTCTGCGGCGGGCTGGGCGCAGACGGGCTGGTAGGGGCGGCGTCTCGCCGAACGGATTTTCCACTGAAAAAGCATTTGCTTACTTGAAAAGCGCACTTTTCCGCCTTGGATTAGTGCGCTTTCCGCGCGATTTGCGTAAATTTGTCACAATAACAAAGAAATATCATATATCCCACATACTATGAAAAACGTTTCCCTGTCCACCAAAAGGGCTTGCATTGCCGTGGCAGTCGCTTTGCTGCCAGGCGCAGGCGGTGCGCTGTGCGCCGCTGCCGCGACTGATGCGCCGGCTGCCGTGCAGACCGCACGCGCGGCCGCAGATGCCATCTCCAAAGCCGAACTGGTAAATCCCACTTCCGTTAAAATCACCTACGCCGACGGGCATACGCTGCTCGTAGACTTTTATGGCGACAACATCTTCCGCCTCTTCCGCGACGATGCGGGCGGAGCCGTGCGCAACCCACAGGCACAGCCGCCGGCCGACATACTCGTGCAATCGCCCCGCCGCGATCTCGGCGCAGCCCTCGCAATCGACCAAAAGGCTGCTGCCGTGACCATCGGCACGCCCAAGGTGCTGCTCTCGTTTGACAAGCACACAGGACTGATGAGCGTATATAAAGCCGGAGAAGACACGCCCGTAGTGGAAGAAGCCGCGCCTGCCGCAATCACCGAAACCAAGACAGAGCTCACCTTCGGCGCACGGGCAGATGAATACTTCTACGGCGGCGGCGTGCAAAACGGCCGATTTTCGCACAAAGGGCAGAAGATAGCCATCGAAAACACCAACAACTGGGTCGACGGCGGCGTGGCATCGCCCACGCCCTTCTACTGGTCCACGGCGGGCTACGGCCTGATGTGGCACACGTTCAAGCCGGGCACTTACGACTTCGGTCAGACGGAGCCGGGCAAGGTGAAACTGCAGCACGCCGAGGGCTACCTCGATGTGTTCCTTATGGTGAACGACGGCCCCGTGGAGCTGCTCAACGACTTCTACCAGCTCACGGGACATCCCGTGCTGCTGCCTAAGTTCGGCTTCTACGAAGGGCATCTCAACGCCTACAACCGCGACTATTGGACGCCTGCCGAAAACGGTTTCATGCTCTACGAGGACGGCAAACGCTACAACGAGAGCCAGAAGGACAACGGCGGCATCAAGGAAAGCCTCAACGGCGAGAAGAACAACCATCAGTTCTCCGCCCGCGCCGCCATCGACCGCTATTTCGCCAACGACATGCCGCTCGGCTGGTTCTTGCCCAACGACGGCTACGGCGCAGGCTACGGACAGACCGCCACGCTCGACGGCAACATCCAGAACCTGAAAGAGTTTGGCGAATACGCCCGCAGCAAGGGCGTGGAAATCGGACTTTGGACGCAGAGCGACCTGCACCCCAAAGAGGGTATCGAAGCCTTGCTGCAAAGAGACATCGTGAAAGAAGTGCGCGATGCCGGCGTGCGCGTGCTCAAGACCGACGTGGCTTGGGTGGGCGCAGGCTATAGCTTCGGCCTAAACGGCGTGGCCGACGTGGGAGAAATCATGCCCAAGTATGGCAGCAACGCCCGCCCGTTTATCATCTCGCTCGACGGCTGGGCAGGCACGCAGCGCTATGCAGGCATTTGGAGCGGCGACCAGACAGGTGGCGACTGGGAATATATCCGCTTCCACATTCCCACGTTTATCGGCTCCGGTCTTTCGGGCCAGCCCAACATTACGTCCGATGTCGACGGCATCTTCGGCGGCAAGAACGTGCCCGTCAACGTGCGCGAGTTCCAGTGGAAGACGTTCACGCCCATGGAACTCAACATGGACGGTTGGGGCAGCAACCCCAAATATCCCGAAGTGCTCGGCGAACCTGCCACGAGCATCAACCGCTGGTATCTGAAGATGAAGTCGGAACTGATGCCCTACACTTACAGCATCGCCCGCGAGGCCGTGAACGGCAAGCCGATGATACGCGCCATGTTCCTCGACTATCCCAACTCCTACACGCTCGGCACGCAGACGCGCTACCAGTTCCTCTACGGCCCGAGCTTCCTCGTTGCGCCGATCTATAAGGAGACCCGCGCCGACAAGGAGGGCAACGACGTGCGCCACGGCATCTACCTGCCCGAGGGCAAGTGGGTGGACTATTACAACGGCGACGTCTACGAGGGCGGCTGCATCCTCAACGATTACGCCGCGCCGCTGTGGAAACTGCCCGTCTTCGTGAAGAGCGGCAGCATTATTCCGATGACGAAGCCCAATAACAATCCCACGCAGATACCGGCCGACTTCCGCGCCTACGAGATTTACGCCGATGGCGAAACGGCCTTCACCGACTACGACGACGACGGCACGACGCAGGAATACTTGCAGGAGAAATGCTCCCGCACCCTCGTACAGACCAAGGCAGAGGCCGGTGTGCTTACCGTGGACATCGCCCCGGCTATCGGCGAGTTCGCAGGTATGGTGAAGAACAAGACTACGGAACTGCGCATCAACGTCACCGCCCGCCCCAAGAGCGTTACGGCCAAGGTGGGCGGCAAGAAGGTGAAGATTGCTTTTGCCAAGACGCGCGAGGCATACGAGCAGGGTTCTAACGTGTGCTACTACGACCCCGCTCCCGAACTCAACCGCTTTGCTACGCCGGGCAGCGACTTTGCCAAGGTGTCGATTAAGAAAAACCCGCAGTTGCTCGTGAAGATTGCGCCTTGCGACGTCACTGCCGCGCAAATCACCGCCACCGTCAAGGGCTTTGAGTTTGCGCCTGCCGACCCCCTGCGCACCAAGACGGGCACGCTCGCCGCGCCCAAGGTGCAGTTTGCCGATGCCGACGTGAAAACTTACGAGGTTGCCCCGTCGTGGCAAAACGCCGACAATGCAGATTTCTACGAAATAGAGTTCCAGGGCATGCGCTATACGGGCATTCGCTCCGGCTCGCTCGTCTTTGAAGACCTGCGCCCCGAAACGGCCTACGAGTTCAAGGTGCGTGCCGTGAATAAGGACGGCGCATCCGCCTGGACCACGGCCAGCGTCACCACGAAGAGCGATCCTTACGAATTTGCCGTCAAGGAAATCAGCGGCCAGGTATCTACGCCCGACCAAGGAGGCAGCGGAGTGGACAAACTCTTCGACTTCGACCCGCGCTCCACATGGCACACGGCTTGGGACAAGCCCAACGCTACGCCCTTCGACCTCACGCTCGACCTCCGCACCGTCAACACGCTCGAACGCCTCGACTACACGCCGCGCGAAGACACAGGCAACGGCACACTGCTCAAAGGCTCGTATGTCGTCAGCACCGACCGCCTCACGTGGAGCGAGCCTACCGAATTCACTTGGGCGCGCGACAATAAGATAAAGACCATCGACTTCGGCGGCAAGACGCAGGCACGCTACATCCGCTTCCACATCACGGAGGCAGTGGGCGGCTTCGGTTCGGGACAGGAGATGCACGTGTTCAAGGTGCCCGGCACGGAGAGCGTTTTGCAGGGCGACATCAACCGCGACAAGCGCATCGACGACAACGACCTCACGTCGTTTATGAACTACACGGGCCTGCGCACCGTGGACAGCGACTTTGAGTATGTCAGCGCGGGCGACGTGAACAAGAACGGCCTCATCGATGCCTACGACATCTCGATTGTCACCACGCAACTCGACGGCGGCGTGCGCGCCTCGGCGACCGACCAGGCAGAAGGCACGATTACCATAACGCCCAGCAAGACCAGCTACAAGGCCGGCGACGAACTGCGCCTCACTGTGAGCGGCAAGGACCTTAAATGCGTCAACGCCCTCAGCTTCGCCCTACCTTACAGCACTGCCGAACTGGAATATCAGGGCGTGGAACTGCTGAATATGAAGGAGATGGTAAATCTCACCTACGACCGCCTGCACTCCAACGGCCAGAAGGAACTCTTCCCCACCTTCGTCAATCGCGGCAACAACTTCCTGCTCGAAGACGGCGACCTCTTCGTCATCAAGTTTAAGGCTAAGAAGGCCGGCAAATACAGCCTCAAAGCTATCGACGGCATGCTCGTCGACCGCAGTCTCGGCATCAAGCAGTTCTAAGACAATATTAATATTATATGCAATTAAGAGGGATGCACCGCGCGGTGCATCCCTCTTAATTTGTATTGGCTTGTAAATGCTTGTTTCATAGGCTTAAAGGTGCGGATGGATGCTTTTTGATTGCCTTATTTTACAAGTTTCGGCATTTCAGAATGCCTTATTTTACAAATTTCGAGACTTTTGATTGCCTTATTTTACAAGTTTTGGCGTGTAGATTGCTGCCTTCTTGCCTGCTCTTCGTTGAAAGTGGATGCCATTTTGAACTTTTCAGGAGTAAAGCAAAACCGCTGATGAAACAGGAAACTTCAACTATCTGCTAAGACAGACCGATATTTTTTTATATTTTTGCAGCACTTATACTTTTTCCTTTCTTTTCCTATGAAATTTCCCCTGATGATTTTCTTCGCCGCCGCTGCGTTTTCCGCACAGACGGCATTTGCCGAACGCTCCGTTGCGGCTGTCGCCGTGGAGCAGGGCGGCGATGCCGACGCAAAGGCGCAGGCCGACTTCAAGGCCCGTTATGCCGGCAGCAAGTGCAAGCATGCGGCGCAGGCGTTGGCTTTGGCCAAAAACGACGACGAACGCCGCGCACTCACCTTCCTCTATGCCTATATGCCGCGCCCCGACGTGACGGACTACGCTCCCGAATACTATGCCGCGCAAACAGCGTGCGCCCTGCGTGCCCGCCGCGAGATGCCCTGGGGCAAAGACGTGCCCGAACGGGAATGGCGTCACTTCGTGCTGCCCGTGCGGGTGAACAATGAAAACCTCGACACGTTTCGCACGGCGTGCTACGAAGAACTCAAAGCCCGCGTGCAGGGACTGGCGATGCGCGAGGCGGCTTTGGAGGTAAACCATTGGTGTCACGAATACGTTACCTACAAACCCTCCGATGCCCGCACCTCCTCGCCGCTCGCCTCTATGCGCACCGCCACGGGACGCTGCGGCGAAGAGAGCACCTTCACGGTGGCCGCGCTCCGCGCCGTGGGCATTCCCGCGCGTCAGGTTTACACGCCGCGCTGGGCGCATACCGACGACAACCATGCCTGGGTAGAAGTCTACGTGGACGGACGCTGGTACTTCCTCGGCGCATGCGAGCCGGAGCCGGTGCTTAATCTCGGCTGGTTCAACAAGCCCGCCTCGCGCGGCATGCTGATGCACACCAAAGTATTCGGGCGATACGACGGCCCGGAGGACGTAATCGCCCGTACGGCGTGCTATACGGAAATCAACGTCACCGCCAACTACGCCGAAACGGCGCGTTCCACGGTGCAGGTACTCGACAGCGCGGGTCAGCCTGCCGCAGACGTGCGCGTAGAGTTCAAACTCTATAATTACGGAGAACTTTACACCGTGTTCCGTACGCGCACCGATGCCGCCGGCCGTGCCTCCATCCTTTCAGGGTTGGGTGACCTCGTGGCATGGGCCACTGACGGCGAGCACTACGGCTTCGCGCAGGTAACGGCGGCCAAGGACGCACTGGCCACCGTGCGCCTCAACCGCCGCGCAGGAGAGCAATTTGTAGAAGAATTCACGCTCACGCCGCCGCGCGGAAAGAACAACGTGCCGGAGGTCTCGCCTAAAGCCGCCGCGCTCAACCTGCGCCGCCTGGCGCATGAGGATTCTATCCGCACGGCTTACGTCAAGACGTTTCCCGATTCCGCCGAAACGGCAGCCTTCTGCCAAAGCCACGGACTGGACTACGCCGCCGTGCGCCCCCTGATGGTAAAATCGTGCGGCAACTGGCAGGCATTGGAACAAACGCTCTGCGCCAACCCCGAAGAGAAAACCATTGCCACGCTCCTCACCCTTTCCGACAAAGACCTGCGCGACTTCTCGCCCGCCGTCTTAGCCGACCACCTCACAGCCACGCCCGACGCCCCCGCTGCGTTCTCGGCAGAAGCCAAGACGCTCTATTATAAATATGTGTCCTGCCCGCGGATTGCCAACGAACTGCTCACGCCGTGGCGCTCTTTTTTCGCAAAGAATATTTCAAGGGACGATGCTGCTTGGTTCCGCGCCGGGCCTGTTGCCTTGGCTGGCAAGGTGCGTGGCCTGCTCCTCGATACCCTGTGGAACCCGCAAGGCTATTGCGAGTCGCCGGCCTCGGCTTTCACCTACGGCTGTACCGACCGCAAAGGCAAGGCCTTGCTCTTCGTGGCAATGGCACGCTCGCTCGGCATTCCGGCGCGCATCGACGAGGTGACGGGCAAGGTGCAATATCTCGCTTCCGCCGAACTCCTCGCCTCGGGCGATGAGGCCGCCCTGCCGTGGCAAACGGTGCAACTTTCGGCCACCGCCCAGTCGCCCGCCGCGCCGCAAGGCACGCTGCGTCTCGCCTATGAGCCGCGCCGCTATATGGAAAATCCCGGCTATTACTATCAGTTCACGCTCAGCCGCCTCGCCGACGGACTGCCCGTGCTGCAAAACTATCCCGAAGATGCCACCACCGCGCAAACGTTCCACAGTGGTGTGAAGGCCGATGCCGGCGACTATCTGCTCGCCTCTGGCACGCGCCTTGCCGACGGCAGTGTGCTGGCACGCCTCGCCGCGTTCTCGGTGACGGCCCACGGGGAGACGGAAGTGCCGCTCGTGATGCGCGAGGACAAGGAGGCGGTGCAGGTGATCGGCTCGTTCAACTCTGAGAACCGCTACTTCGACCTCGCCGCAGGCAAGGAGCAGTCCGTGCTGGCGCACACAGGGCGCGGCTATTTCGTGACGGGACTTATCCGCGCCAATCACGAACCTACCAACCACGTGCTGCACGATTTGGAAAAACTGCGCGGCGACCTCGAAGCCTGGGGCCGCCCCATCTTATTATTATTTGCCTCACAGGAAGAATGGCAACGCTTTAAGAAAAACCGCGCCGAGTTCACCGCCCTGCCGAGCACCCTCTCGTTCGGCATCGACAGCACCGGCGCAGTGGCACGCGACCTCTTCGGCGGCACGCTGGCGCAGGGCAGCGAACTGCCGCTCATCGTGCTCGGCGATACCTTCAACCGAGTGGTATTTGCCTCCCAGGGCTATACCATCGGCTTGGGTGAGCAAATCAAGAACACGGTAAGTAAAATCGGAGAATAATTATTAGTTTCATTTTCAACAGATGTTTGGCGGCGGCTCGGCATAGTCCGATCAAACAAGTTTGTCGGCCTCTGCGCTCGCCTTGCACAAACGTTCGTTTTCAACAGATGTTTGGCGGCGGCTCGGCATAGTCCGATCAAACAAGTTTGTCGGCCTCTGCGCTCGCCTTGCACAAACGTTCATTTTTCATTGCAAAAAGCAAGGGCGTAAGCTTTCGCCCGAAAAAAGATATCCCATGCAACCATACAGAGAAGAAACCCAACGCTGCGGCCGCATAGAAGTGATTTGCGGCTCTATGTTTTCAGGAAAGACCGAAGAACTTATCCGCCGCTTGAAGCGGGCGCGGTTTGCCAAGCAGCGCGTAGAGATTTACAAGCCCGCCATCGACACGCGCTATTCCGAGGAAGACGTGGTGAGCCACGACCATAACGCCATTTCTTCTACGCCGATTGACAATCCTTCCTCGATGCTCCTCATGGCCACCGAGGCGGAAGTGGTGGGCATCGACGAGGCGCAATTTTTCGACATGTCGCTCGTAGACGTCTGCACGCAGCTGGCGGCTCAGGGCAAGCGCGTCATCGTTGCCGGCTTGGACATGGACTTCCGCTGCGAGCCGTTTGGTCCTATCCCCGCCCTTTGTGCTGTAGCGGAGGAGGTGACTAAGGTGCACGCCATTTGCGTGCGTTGCGGCGCATTGGCATACGTGAGCCATCGCATAGTGGAGGGCGACCGCCGCGTGATGCTCGGCGAGCAGAACGAATACGAACCCCTCTGCCGCGACTGCTACACAAAAGCGATGGCAGCAAAGTAGGATTTTAACATACGCCTGTTAGTCGCGCCGTGGGGCATACGCTGACATTCGGGGCGGGGCGCATAAAAATAGGGCAGGGTGAACAACCCTGCCCTAAATTGTATCCTTACTTTTGAGATATATTGCAATACGCTCCTACTGCTCAAACACCGCCTCTATCTCCGCCACATACATCACGTGCATCGAGCCGCCGGGGCGGTCGTTGTACCAGCGTTTGAGGCACGCCGTGTCGAGAAACTCCTCCGGCTTCATCGGCGAGCGGAACAGTTTGCGGCATTGCAGCGTGAGGCGTGCCTGCTCGAAGCCCACGGCATCGGGCGCGAGTGTCACGGGGCGCAGGCCCGTGGCGGCTATCTTGTCGCAGTCACGCCCCGACTTCGTGCCGCAGAAGTTGAGGATGTCGCGGTGCTCCTCGCCGAGAAACGAGAGCGTGAGGCGTTCCTCGCGCTCCACGAACCCGAACGTGTACCGTTCCGGGCGTACAAACACGAATGCCACGGGCTTGTTCCACAGCCAGCCGATGCCGCCCCACGATGCCGTCATCGTATTGAAGTTTTCGGGCGAGCCGGCCGTCACCAGCATCCATTCTTTCCCAATCAGGTGCAGCGCGTCTTCGCGCGTCAGCGTTTCAAACGTAGTTTTCTTCATAGCAGTCATAGTTTTGTTCTGTCTGCAAAATTACGCACATAGGAGCAAATAGAAATTATCCCGCAGCAAATTTCTATTTGCTCCCTTATATTTTTTGCGCTCTGCGCAGACACATCTTCCTAAGTGCTTGAAAATTTTTATTTGCTCCTTGAAAGTTTTTATTCAGCACTTTTGAATATGTATTACAAACTTTGTAATACGCGTTACAAACTTTGTAATATGTGTTCAAAAGTTTTGAATAAAAAACTTCTCCTTGAAACTGAAAAATATAAAGCAGCAAGGAAAAATTATGTCAAGGGAAAAAACTTTTTCCCGCATGAAATGCGTAACTTTGCCTGCGGTTAGAACAAAGGGGTGCCCGCGGCGGTCTCGCGTCAACGGGCTGAGATTATACCCTCACGACCTGATGCAGTTCGTACTGCCGTAGGCATTGTGCTCACTCCGCAATCGCTCATCCATTATTTCTATAGCGATTGGTTTTGAATATAATCACCCTTCCCTTTGTCCTTTCCACACACATATTATTGATATATAGTGAAAGGATAAGCCTTATGAACATCTTTTTGAACGGACAGCAACAGCAGGCGCAGGCCACTACGCTTGCCGAACTTATTGCGTCCCTCTCGCTGCCTGCCGCCGGCGTGGCAGCCGCCGTGGAGGGCAAATTGGTGAAACGCACGGAATGGGAAACTTTCCCGCTCGCGGAGGGCATGCACATCACGGTGGTGCGCGCCGTGTGCGGAGGATAGGATATTATTAATAATATTGTGAACGAATACACAAGTAAACGAGCAAATATGACAAGTTAGTTTTGCAAGACTATTCTGTCTCGTCTACTTGTTTACTTGTCTACTCGTCTACTAACACCAAATAATCATATATGTCAGATTTAATCATTGCCGGACGGACATTCAAGTCCCGTCTGTTTCTCGGCACGGGCAAGTTTCGCAGCAATGCCGAGATGAAAGAAGCCATTGCCGCCTCGGGCACAGAGATGGTGACGGTGGCCATGAAGCGGATAGAACTGGGCGACAGCGAGGACGATATGCTCGCCCACGTAGTGCGCCCCGAGATACAGCTGCTGCCCAACACGAGCGGCGTGCGCGATGCAGAAGAAGCCGTGTTTGCGGCGCAAATGTCGCGTGAGGCATTCGGCACACCGTGGCTCAAACTCGAAATCCACCCCGACCCGCGCTATCTCCTGCCCGACAGCACGGAGACGCTCCGTGCCACGGAAATGCTGGCTAAGGAAGGGTTCATCGTGCTGCCTTATTGCCAGGCCGACCCCACGCTCTGCAAACGACTCGAAGAGGCCGGCGCGGCCGCGGTCATGCCCCTCGGCGCACCCATTGGCAGCAACCTCGGCCTGCGCACGCGCGACTTCCTGCGCATCATCATCGAGCAGAGCAGTGTGCCCGTCATCGTGGACGCAGGCATCGGTGCGCCGAGCCATGCGGCCGAGGCAATGGAAATGGGCGCAAGTGCCTGCCTCGTCAACACCGCCATCGCTGTGGCGGGCAACCCGAGCACAATGGCTGCCGCTTTCCGAAAGGCTGTGGAAGCCGGGCGCGAAGCCTATGAAGCCGGGCTCGGCACTGCCTCGCTTAATTTCGAGGCAGAGGCAAGTTCGCCCCTCACCGCCTTTTTATAAAAGTAGGGGCGTTTTGCAAAGATAGTGCAAGGTGAGCGCAATAGAGTTTGCTCTAATTGCCGAGCCGCAGCCTATCTTATTAAAAACGCCCGCCGTATGCCTCGCATGGAATATTGCAATAAGGCAATCATTAACCGGGCGTTTTGCAAAACGCCCCTACAAACTCTCTCAAAAAAATGTTTTCAGAAGAACTGCTGAAATACGATTGGGACGACATCACGCGGCGCATACATGCCAAGACCGCCGCCGACGTGCGCCGCGCCCTCTCCAAGCCCCACTGCGACGTGGACGACTTCATGGCGCTGATATCTCCCGCCGCCGAGCCTTTTCTCGAACCGATGGCGCAACTCTCGCGCCGCTATACCGAGGAACGCTTCGGGCGCACCGTCTCGATGTTCATCCCCCTCTATCTCACAAACTCCTGCACCAACTCCTGCGTGTATTGCAGTTTCCACGTGGCCAACAAGATGCCGCGCACCATCCTCACGCCCGAAGAAATGGTACGCGAGTACGAAGCCATCAAGCGCCTTGGTCCCTTTGAGAACCTGCTGCTCGTGACGGGCGAGAACCCCGCCAAAGCCGGCACAGCCTATCTCGCCAAGGCGCTCGACCTCGCCAAGCCCTATTTCTCAAACCTCAAAATCGAGGTGATGCCGCTATCCGAGGAGGATTACCGCACGCTTACGCGCCACGGCATGAACGGTGTGATTTGCTTTCAGGAAACCTATCACCGCGAGAACTACAAACTCTACCACCCGCGCGGCATGAAGTCAAACTTCGAGTGGCGCGTAAACGGCTTCGACCGAATGGGCGCGGCGGGCGTGCATTCTATCGGCATGGGCGTGCTCATCGGCCTTGAAAAGGAATGGCGCACCGACCTCACTATGATGGCCCTGCACCTGCGCTACCTGCAACGCCGCTACTGGCGCACGAAGTACAGTGTGAACTTCCCCCGCCTCTGTCCTGCCGAGAACGGCGGCTTCCAGCCCAACTGCGTGATGACGGACAAGGAGTTGGCGCAGCTAACCTTTGCCATGCGCATTTTCGACCACGATGTGGACATTTCCTATTCTACGCGTGAGAAAGCCGACTTCCGCAACCACATGGCGACGCTCGGCGTGACCACCATGTCGGCAGGCAGCCACACCGAACCGGGCGGCTATGCCACGCACGCCGAGGCCCTGGAGCAATTCTCCGTGGGCGACGCCCGCAGCGTGCGCAGCGTGGAAGAAGCCCTGCGGCGCGTGGGACGCGAACCTGTGTGGAAAGACTGGGACAGCAGTTTCGACAATCCTAAGATGGTTTAACTATGATGAGACACACTGACCGCTATGCCCGGCAGATGCTTCTGCCTGAAATCGGTGCGGAGGGACAGGAAAAATTGCGCCGCGCCCGTGTGCTTTTAGTCGGCGCGGGAGGACTGGGTAGCCCCATCGCGCTCTATCTCGTTGGAGCCGGTATAGGTAGCCTCACGATAGTGGACGACGACGTTGTAAGCGTTTCCAATCTCCACCGCCAAGTGCTCTATGGCGAGGACGAAGTGGGACAGCCTAAGGCCGAATGTGCCGCGCGGCGCTTACGCCGGCTTAACGGCGAGGTGCAAATACAGCCCATCGTCGCTCGCTTTACAAAAGACAACGCCGACATGGTGGCTGACTACGATGCCGTGATTGACGGTTGCGACAACTTTGCCACGCGCTTCCTCATCGACGATGCCTGCCGCCGCCACGCCGTGCCCTATATATATGGTGCCATTTGCGGTCTCACGGGCCAGGTTTCCGTGTTCCACTATGGCGTGGAGCCACGCAGTTACCGCGACCTCTTCTCAGAAGAAGACTTGATGCAAGCGCCCCTGCCGCCGAAGGCCGTGATAGGCCCCACACCCGGCGTTGTGGGCAGCGTGGAAGTACACCAAGCCCTGCAAGTGCTCGCCGGCTACGGCGCGCCCCTTTGCGGCAAACTTTGGACAATAGACTTTTCCACGATGCAAACACAAACCATCGAGTTTTGATAAATACTAAACACAGAGAGCGAGCCGTGCGGCTCGCTCTCTGTGTTTAGTATATCAGAAAAATGCTGTTTTAGAAAGTCCAACCAATGCGGAAGGAAGGCATAGCATAAAGTTTCAGATTAACCTTCTTGTTGTCGTCTGTACTTGTAATTGAGGGTTGATCCGTCACTTTCTTTTCCCATTCGCTGTCTTTTTGCGTAGACACCTTCATGCCAAACTCAGCACCGATGAAGAGACCTTTGTAAACATAGAAATCAGCACCGGTGAAGATATTTACATTAAAGCCAAAATAGGCGCGGTCGTCTGCGTTCTTGCCGCGACCCGTATATTCGGTTGTTACCCATTTTTTTCCTTGCGGATTGTATTGGGTGGGGTTGGGCTCGTAATGCGATTCAGTGTAAGAGTAATTTTGTTTGGTGATACCCAGTGAGGCACCGGCAAAGAGGTCGAAGCGACCACGCTGCAAGAAATGATACTCATAACCGAGGTCAAGACTGAAGTGCCCTGCCTTGCTTTCACTCTCTTTTTCTTTTGTTCCGTTTACATCGCTTTCTTCTGCGTTGTCCTTGGTCAGGCCGAATCCGAGGCCGAGGCGAACGGCGTGCTTCTTGGTGATGAAGTAGCGAACGCGCAGAGCTTCAAGCTCGAACGTATGGCCGTTTTGGTCAAACGGATTGAAAGAGAGTTCTGTGCTAAACTTACCGTCCTCGGGACCGAAAGCTTTGCATGCGTCCTTGCACTTGTCTTGTGCAAAAGCTGTGCTTACGCTTACTGCGCAGGCTGCCAACAGCATCAAAAAAGATTTTTTCATAAAAATGCTTGATTTGGGTTAGTAAAACAATGATTTTAATAAAACAGTCTTAATTAACTGCAACGCAAATATACAATGTGTTTTATTTGCCTACACAGTAATATAGTTAATCTTTATTAAAAGAAAAGATATTTTACCGAATAGTAGTCGCAGTGTTGCTTGATTTTCGTTCTCGCTTGTTCTTATGGCGTTCTCTCAGCAAAAGGGGCTTGTTAATATAAATTAGGATTGCCCCAATAATCTTATTCCTGCCTTTGTGCTTGCGTGCACTTGTCTTCTTCTATGGGATTGCTGGCGATGTCGTTTGCGTGAATAGCAAAAAGGAGCACAACTTGAGAGGTTGTGCTCCTTTTGATATTATGTATGTTGCGGACAGTAATCCGCCGTTTGTTACTTCACCTCCTCGAAAACGACTTTAACTGACTATCAATGCGTTAGCACCGGATGTTGCACACATGTCGCAAAAACGGAAATAACCATTGATAATCAACATGTTACAAAATCACTACAAAGGTATATATTTTCGCCCGAATAACCAAAAGGAAACACAGGAAAAATCACAAACATGCCACATTTTCTTGTTTTTGGTTGGATATAGAATGTAGAAATCATAAACATAGTCATTACCAAAATCTGCCAATACTGTCAAGTTTTAGTCGTGAGGCTTGTCTTGGTCGCATTAAATATCTGCCACTCTTGGCACTTTCTTATTTAGGAATGCCTGTAAAAAAGTTCTATTATCTCAGTCTCCAGCAAATTGCCAGCAAATTAAATTATGCTCGGAGAGGAATGCGATTACGTTGCCAAAATGACTTGTTTGTGCCAATGATAGGGCCAAATACTTGATAAAATCATCAAATTTTCACCACAAACAATAAAAATTAAGTGTGTTCTACTGAATTATGAATAAATTTTTGTATCTTTGTCCTCAAATAAGAGAAATCTATCATGGCAAAATTAAATCGTATAAGAATTGTTCTGGCTGAACGCGATCTAAATAACAAGTGGTTGGCAGATAAGCTTGGAAAGGATCAGGCAACTATTTCCAAGTGGGTCACCAATACCACCCAGCCCAGCCTTGAAGCCCTCATTGCAATAGCCAATGCGCTTGAAGTGCCTGTGCAGAAGTTGGTGAGACAAGAAGAATTCAATCAAGAGAAATAAGCCTAAACGATGACAATAGAAGAAATACAAGCTCGCAAAGAATGCCAGACATTCGATTGTAAGAGCATTCAGATTGCCCCCAAGGCATTAGCAATACCCATTGTGGCTATGGCTAATGCCGATGGTGGTGTGCTTGCCATTGGCGTTTCTGACAAGACTCGCAGAATAGAAGGGATTGACGGAAACGATGAACGGCTCAATGAGTTGCTTCGCGTCCCTTTCGACTTCTGCAATCCGTCTGTTAAAGTTAGGTGCGAGTATCTGCCTTGTACGGATTATAGTGGTAAGGAGAATCGCATTCTTCTGATGCACATTCCTGCAAGCGGACAACTTCATACCAATCAGGCGGACGAATGTTTCATGCGTGTTGGCGACAAGAGCAAGAAACTCAACTTTGACGAACGCATGCAACTCCTCTATGATAAGGGCGAACGATATTACGAGGACAAAGATGTTTATGGTGCTACCATCGATGATATTGACATGACTCTTGTCAATGATTATATTAGTGTCATCGGCTATGGGAAGTCTGGCATGGAGTATCTGCGAGAGAATAATGATTTCGTTATAGAGGCAGATGGGCAGCAGAAAGTAAGTACTGCATGCATCCTTCTCTTTGGCAAGAATCCACAGCGTTTCTTCCCTCGTGCCCGCACTCGCTTCATCCGTTATGAAGGAAAAGAGGAGAAAGTGGGCAGAGACATGAATGGTATCAAGGATGTGACATTCGAGGGGGCCATACTTCAGCAGGTTCGAAGCACTATCAGCTATTTGGAAACGCACGTCGCAACTACTCAAAGTACGCCATACAAGAGATGGTTGTCAATAGTTGCTGTCACAGAGCCTACAACATCAAAGGCACCGAGATACAGATAAAGATGTTCGACGATCGCCTTGTCTTTGAGACTCCAGGAGACTTGCCTGGGCTAGTGAGACCAGACAACATACGTCATACCCACTTTTCTCGTAATCCCAAGATCGCCCAATACCTAAAGGCATACAACTATGTCAAGGAGTTTGGCGAGGGTATTGACCGTATCTGTAGCGAGTTGGAAACAAAAGGTTGTGCTATCCCATCATTCCATGTCGATGCATTCATCCTGAAGGCAACATTGATGGCAGAGTGGACAACCGAAAATGAGTTTGATCGTTCAAGTACCGTCCAAGTACCGTCTAACTATCGTCCAAGTTCCGTTCAAGTAGAAAAGTTGGTTCAACTAATGCATGACGAGTATTTAAATGTCAGCAAAATGATGGAGCTATGTGGTATTAAACATAGAATGACTTTCCGTGATAATTATATAAATCCAGCACTTAGTGATGGGTCTATAGAAAGAAAATATCCTGACCAGCCTAATCACCCCAAACAAATGTACCGTCTTACGGAACAGGCTAAGGTATGGAAGTTGAATAATATTGATTAATGCAATATGAGTAAGATTGACAACGAAATAAAAGAAGGAACTCCACATTTCAAGAAAGGCGATGCTTTTGTAGAAAGCACTCCGCACCCTATCGTTTTCATGGAGGTTAACGAGGTGGAAGTGGGACCTGGCGATAAAGACTTCTGCATTGTAACATGGTACTCTCTTAGCGAAAGTGGTCTCAATGCTCAGCGTCGATTCCCTATGGTTGCTGTTGGTGGAGGGTTCGGCAACTTCGAACCAATCTCTCGGAAACTTCTCAAAGAGGTCAAAAGCCTGATGCGCCAATTTGATGTGGAAGCAAAACAGCTGACGGATAAGAAAGAAGCGAAATCATTGTTGAGAGAATATACTCGCAAGTTGGCAGAGCTTCTTCCCGATGCCGAAGAAAGACTTGCGATAGCAGAGCAAGAAGCAAAGAAGATAGTGACATACAAATGGCTCGACTGCACCGATGACAATTACTGGATGGAAGAAGATCCTGACCTCAATGACATGTACGTTACACTTGTCAGTTACTCTTCCGAATCACACGATGATGAGAACAACGCAAACATTACCGTACAATTTCTCTATCTGCATGATGACTGCCCGTATGGCTGGGATACGCTTGCAAAATGTGGGGCCAAGTATATGGTGATAGAGAGACCGAAGAAGTAAATCATATTGATGTGATTATAGTTGGTGGAGAAATAGAAGAACAACAAGTAGATATGGCAAAGAAATCAACAAAGAAAGAAGAATCACTGAACCTTGATAATGTCTTGTTCAAGTGTAGAGATATATTAAGGCAAGCAAAGAACTCCGGCTCGTTCTTTGAAAAGCGTGATATGATGCTGACGCTCGTGTTCCTCCGCTTTATGGGCGAGAAATACGAGGATGGCGTGGCTTCGCTCCGTCAGCGACTCATTGAGGAAGGGTTAGACCCAGACGATGAGGAAATCATCAAGGCATTCTTCGATGATGCCACTTTTGCAGATGGCACTTTCGATTTGCCTGTAAAAGCTCGTTGGTCAACCATCATCAATACGGCAGCTCCACAGTTGAATGTAGCTCTTGACACAGCTCTACGCAGTATTGGTGAAGCGAATCCCACGCTGAAGGGCTGTTTCGTTGAGGGTACATTCACCCAACGCAATCTTGGAGCCAATGACATGAAGAAGATTGTGGACGAGGTCAACAAGATTAGCCATAAGACTTTTGGTGAGGAGAAGGACCTGATAGGCCGCGTATATGAATATTTCCTGAAGGAGTTTGCTGTTAATGCCACTAAGGAAGAGGGCGAGTTCTATACACCACATGATGTTGTTCAGCTCATCGCTACTGTTATTGAGCCGTTTGACGGCACATTGTATGACCCATGTTGTGGCTCGGGAGGAATGTTCATTCAGAGTACAGACCTCGTGAAAGCCAAACAAGGCGACATCAGTCGTATCAATGTGTATGGACAAGAGAAAGAAGCTGCTACCTACCGTTTGGCAAAGATGAACCTCGCTTTGCGTGGCATAAGTCATAATCTGGGTTCGGAAAGCGATTCCACTTTCACCAACGACCTGCACAAAGGTTTGTATTTTGACTATATCATGGCCAATCCTCCTTTCAACTTGAAAGGCTGGTATAATGATAACCTGAAGGACGATTCCCGATGGACCTGTTATGCCACTCCGTCAGAAAGTAAAGCCACTTCGCCAGAAAGTAAAGCCACTCCGCCAGAAAGCAATGCCAACTATGCCTGGATTCTGCACATGCTCTCCCACCTGAAACAGCGTTCAGGCGTGGCAGGTTTCTTGTTGGCCAATGGTGCATTGGGCGACACTGATGCGCTTGAAATCCGCAAAAAGCTGATTGAGAACGACAAGGTAGAAGCCATCATCATCTTGCCAAGGGAACTGTTCATCACAACGGATATCAGTGTCACCTTTTGGATTCTTAATCAGAACAAGAAGGGTGGCAAATATCATGATCGCCAACTCCGTAACAGAGAGCACGAAATTCTCTTTATGGACTTACGCCAATGGACGGAGAACCCTGTCAAGGGCGAACAAAAGAAGAAGGTGCGTCTCGTTACAGATCAGATTCAGCGTGTGGCCGACATCTATCATCAGTGGCAGTCGGAAGGAACAGACGGCAACAACTTTGCTGTGCCGGAACTGTATCGCAGTGTGGGTATTGACGAGATTAAGCAGAACAATTGGACGCTGGTTCCCAGCAAGTACATCGAGTTCATCGACCACGATTTGGAGATAGACTATCCCAAGGAAATGGCTCGCATTCAGCAGGAGATGAGAGAACTAATGCAGCGCGAGAAAGAATCAAAAAAAATGCTTGAAGAAGCATTTAAAGGCATTGGCTATAGCATAAACAAAGAGAAGGTATGACCATGGAGAATATAACGCTGCATAACCAAGAAGGTAAAGAGACAATCTTTGTAAACGACCTTCGGACAATCGTCTCTGCTGCCAGAGATGCCAGCTACCGTATGGCTAATTTAATGCAGGTTGCACAAAATTGGCTTATCGGCAGACGTATTGTAGAGCAGGAACAACAGGGAAAGATTCGTGCGGAATACGGCAAGCACGTTGTAGAACTGGCATCCCAAGTTCTTACAAAAGAGTTTGGTCAAGGTTTTTCCGAGACACAGATAAAGAGTTTTCGTAAGTTCTACTTGATATTCAGCGACTTGCAAATTCAGCAGACAATGCCTGCCGAATTCAAATCGAGACTTAGACAGATTCGGCAGACAATGCCTGCCGAATCTTCCGACAATGGAATCGCACTGCCCGTCCAATTGTCATGGAGTCATTATGAAAGACTGATACGTGTTGCCGACCCCGAAGCACGTATATGGTATATGCATGAGGCTGCCACACAACAATGGGACTATCGCACGCTGAAGCGCAATATTGATTCTCAATATTACTATCGCCTTGCTCAAACCCCAAAGTCACAGAGACAAGAAGTGATTGACGAGATGTGCCGTTTGACAGCTGATTATGAGAACGAGAAATCAACATTTGTCAAGAACCCTATGCTTGTTGAGTTTCTGGGGCTTAAACATCGGGAAGCATTCACAGAAAGCAAACTGGAGCAAGCTATTCTTGATCACTTGGAACATTTTCTGATGGAGATGGGCAAAGGGTATGCTTTGGTTGATAGGCAAATGCACATACATACAGAAGACAATGATTACTACATAGATCTCGTATTCTATAACTATCTATTGAAATGTTTCGTTTTGGTTGACCTCAAAACCACCAAAGTGTCTTATGAGGATGTGGGGCAAATGGATATGTATCTTAAACTTTTTGATACCTACAAGCGTCCAGAAGGCGATAATCCTACAATCGGAATAATTCTTTGTTCAGAGACAAATTCCGATGTGGCACGTTTTTCTACTCTTGCCACCAACAAGCAGATGTATGCTTCAAAGTATCTTACGTATATGCCGTCAAAAGAAGTTTTGGCACGTGAAATAGAACGACAAAAAGAAATATTCCGTTTGCGTAATAATAACGAAGAGGAGGTATAGACTATGGGATTGAAGAAGTATAAATTGGGGGAACTGATAGAACTTTCAGTAGAAAAAAATTCAGAAGGTCTTTATGGCATTGAAAACGTGTGTGGCATTTCTAATGCAAAAGAAATCATGTCAACAAAAGCAGATGTTGATGAAAATGTTATAAGAAAGTTCTACATCGTAAGCCCCAATCAGTTTATATATAACCCAAGAACTACCCGAATGGGGAATAGAGTTGGTTTGGCCTATAATAATACTGACAAACCATTGTTGTTTAGTTTTAACAATATAGCCTTCAAAATAAAAGATTCAGCGAAAGAGCAAATACTTCCTCAATATCTATATATGTACTATAATCGAAATGAATTTGACAGATATGCTATTACAAATTCATGGGGGAGTGCAACAGAGTTGTTTTCTTTTGAGGAAATGTGTGACATCGACATCACTCTCCCCTCCATCGAGCAGCAGCGTAAATACGTTGATGTTTATTTGGCTCTTCAAAACAATCTTGCTGCCTATCAAAGCAAAGCGGAAGAATTGAAACTTGTTTGTGATGGGTACTTGGATAAGTTGAAATGTGAAAATGAAAAATTGAAAATTGGAGAGTTCATTGAACAATACGATAAAAGGAATTCGGATAATCAATTAAAAATCAGCAGTGTTAAAGGAATATCAACAGAGAAATCTTTTATTGACACCAAGGCTGACATGAATGGTGTAAGTCTTACATCTTACAAAGTTGTAGAAACAAATACTTTTGTGTATGTTCCTGACACTTCAAGAAGAGGTGATAAGATGGCTATTGCTTTGAATCGTGGTGAAGAGCCATTATTAGTATCTTCCATATATACAACTTTCAAGAGCAAAGACACTTCAACACTTTTGCCGGAATACCTTTTCATGTTCTTCGACCGTCCAGAGTTCGACCGCTATGCACGTTTCAATTCCTGGGGCAGTGCAAGAGAGGTGTTCACGATGGATGATATGAATGATGTGGAAATCCCAATCCCAAACATTTCTGTTCAACGTGAGATAGTCAACATCCACAAGTGTTATATCGAGC
>SFFY01000054.1 GCA_004556745.1 Bacteroidales bacterium
CAAAACTCGAGTTCGTGGATGGCGGAGATATCAGTGATTTTCTCAATGCTTTAATAGCGAGTGATTTTATTGTTAGATACACTCCATTTGGAAAGACGACAAGAGAAGATCATTATAGATTGATTGACCCATTCTGCCTGTTCTATACTAAATATGTGTCGGGCAAGAATGTAATCGACACATATTTCTGGACTAATAACCAACTATCGCAAAGTGTGGTCAGTTGGAGAGGTATTGCTTTTGAAGATCTTTGCATTAGGCATATGTCACAAATAAAGAGTGCATTGGGCATCTCAGGAGTTATAACATCTCAGTCTAATTGGATTGTGCAAAGTAATGAAGATGAGCCTGGAATGCAGATAGATTTACTTATCAACCGCAATGACAATGTTGTCAATATGTGTGAGATGAAGTTCTACAACGAGGACTTTACCGTAAGTGGAGAGTATTACAAAAAGATAGCATATAGAATAAACAAAGTTCACGAGGAACTACCGAAGAGGTATACTGTTCACAGTACGCTCATAACAACATACGGACTTGCGTATAACGAATATAGCGGAGCTTTCCAGCAAGTTATAACCCTCGAAGACCTGTTCATATAAATGTACTTTTTTTGATATTTTCGGCTGCGCTCGGCATAACCCAAGAGAACTTGTTTCTCGTCAACTAGTCTACTCGTCTCTTGTTTACTCGTCTACTCGTTTACTATATGATATTCCTCCCCGAACACCTTCCCGCTGCTGCGGCATTGAGTGCCGCTGGCCTCGCCGTTGCGACCTATTCCTCATGCCCAACTAAGGCGAAAGAGGGAGAGAGGGCGCGGCACGTGCTGCTGCTCAACCTGATGCCGCAGAAACTTGTGACGGAACTCGACATAGCCCGCACCCTTGCCGAGACAGGGCACTCGGTGCGCCTCACTCTCGTGCGCCTGCCGGGGCAAACGTTCAAGACAACGCCGATGGAACACATCTTGCAGTTCTACCGCGAACTCACGCCCGAACTGCTCGCCGAGGCGGACGGGCTGATCGTTACGGGTGCGCCGCTCGAAAACATCGCGTTTGAGGAGGTGCGCTATTGGCAGTTGCTCGAGCAGGCAATGGACGAGGCGGCTCGCCGTCGCCAGCCCGCGCTTTATATTTGCTGGGCGGCACAGGCTGCGCTCTATCATTTCTACAAAATTCCCAAGCATCCCCTGCCGCGCAAGATGTTCGGCGTGTTCAAGCAAAAAGTCTTGCAGCCCGAAAGCGCGGCGATGCAAGGGCTTGCGCCCGAGTTTCCCATGCCCAACAGCCGCCACACGGAGGTGCGCCGCAACGATTTTCCCGCTGACAGCGAACTCCAAATCCTTTGCGAAAGCGAAGAGAGCGGCATCGGCGCGGCATTTTCTGAAAAAAACAATGCCACGTTCATCGTGGGGCATCTCGAATATGAGCCTTTCACGCTCCACAACGAATACCTCCGAGACCTTGCCAAAGGCCTGCCCATTCAGCCGCCCCTACATTATTATATAGGCGAGCCCGCCGCCGGTCAGCCCGACTACGCTTGGCACGCCGCCGCCGTGCGCTTTTATGCAAATTGGCTCGATGCTTTTTCCTGATTAATAATTATCATATTCAATAGATTTATAATGAACTCTTTTCCCTTAAAATGCAGAACTTTTTTCGCCGCCCTGCTATGGCTCGGCGCATCTGCGGTTTGCTCCGCACAGTCACAGACAGAAACGCTTGCCGAAAACTTTGAGAGTTGGGACGGCACGGCCACAGACTGGCTGCCCGAGGGCTGGACAGAAATTAACACCAATACTGAGCAGACGGCGATGGAGGAAGGCCGATTCACGTGGCACGTGGCCACGAAACGCCAGGGGCAAACTATTCCCGCACCCGTAGAGGGCAGCAAGTTTGCCATAGTATATTATGCCTATGCTACGAACGGCGAAGGCAAAAAGGAAGACCTCGCGCAGGACGAATGGCTCGTGTCGCCCGTGTTTACGGCAGGCGAAGAGGCAAAACTGACTTTCCAGCACGGATATTCGCCCCTGTATCTTTTCGACCTCAACAACGAAAACATAGATTGGGGCTCGTGGACGTTCACCAATAGCAAACCCTCCACGACGCTTAAAGTCATGGCACGCGAAACGGGCGGCGAGTGGACGGAACTCTATGATGTTTTCAACGAATGGAAAGACTATGGCCTGAAAGACCTTTTCGACAATTACAGCGAAAGTTCTTATCACCCCACAGAACTTTCCTTGGAAAAATATGCCGGCAAAGCGATGCAAATCGCTTTCCGCTTCGTGGGCAAATACGGCAACACCATGGAGATTGACGCCGTGCGCGTCACAGGCAAGCAGGGTGGCGAGGCCGGCATCGGCAAGATAAGCGCGGCTGCGCCCGAAGTGGCGGTGCACGATGGCAGCATCGTGGTGCGCGGCCACGCGGGCGGCGTGACGGTCTACGATGAGAGCGGCCGGCAAATCGCGAGCGTGCAAAGCCCAGGCGCGGTGGCCATTCCCGTACCCGCCGGCCATACATATTTATATATAGTGAAGCCGGAAGGGAAACCCGCCATAAAGTTGCGTCCTTAAAGTGAATGGCAATTATATTATATGAAACTCAAAATAAATGCGTAATTTTGCGCAGTAAAATACATAATACGCATGCTTACAATCAAACAAATCCTTGACGACAAGGAAGCCGTGATACGCGGTTTGGAGAAAAAACATTTTGAAGGCGCACGCGAAGCCATTGAGGGCGTGCTCGAAATCGATAACCGCCGCAAGACGGCGCAGGCAGCCGTTGACGGACTCAACGCACAGATGAAAACGCTCGCCAAGAGCATCGGCGCATTGATGAAGCAGGGGAAAAAGGATGAGGCAGAAGGCATCAAGCGCGAAGTGGAAGGCTTGAAAGAACAGGCAAAGGCACAGGAAGAAGCCATGAAAGCAGCCGAGGAAGAACGCCGCCAGCTCTTGCTCGCCATTCCCAACGTGCCTTACGACCTCGTGCCCGAGGGACGCTGCGCGGAAGACAACGTCGTGGTGAAAACCGGCGGCCACGACACTGAACTCCCCGAGAACGCCCTGCCGCACTGGGAACTCGCGAAAAAATATAACCTCATCGACTTCGACCTCGGCGTGAAAATCTCTGGCGCAGGCTTCCCCGTCTACATCGGACAGGGCGCACGCCTGCAACGCGCCCTCATCAACTTCTTCCTCGACGAGGCACGCGCCGCCGGCTACACGGAAATCATGCCGCCCACGGTTGTGAACGCCGCTTCTGGCTACGGCACGGGTCAGTTGCCCGACAAGGAAGGGCAGATGTACCACTGCGAGGTGGACGACCTCTATCTCATTCCCACGGCCGAGGTGCCCGTGACGAATATCTACCGCGACGTAATCATCGACGAGAAGGACCTGCCCATTAAAAACTGCGCCTACACGCAGTGCTTCCGCCGCGAAGCCGGCAGCTACGGCAAAAACGTGCGCGGCCTCAACCGCCTGCACGAGTTCTCTAAGATTGAAATCGTGCGCATAGATACGCCCGAACATTCCGACCAGTCTCACCAAGAGATGCTGGCACACGTGGAGTCGTTGCTCCAAAAGCTGGAATTGCCTTACCGTATCCTCCGCCTCTGCGGCGGCGATATGAGTTTCACGGCTGCCATCTGCTACGACTTCGAGGTATATAGCGAAGCGCAGAAGCGTTGGCTCGAGGTAAGTTCCGTGTCTAATTTCGACACCTATCAGGCCAATCGCCTGCAATGCCGCTATCGCAGCGCAGAGGATAAGAAGATCCGCATCGCCCACACGCTCAACGGCTCCGCGCTCGCCCTGCCGCGCATCGTGGCAGCCTTGCTCGAAGACTTCCAGACGCCCGAGGGCATCCGAATCCCCAAGGCCTTGCAGCCTTACATGGGGTGCGACATGATTAAGTAAGATTTTAGTAGACGAGTTTTTGATTAAGGTTTCACGGGTAGGGGCGTTTTGCAAAACGCCCGCCCAATATTATTGCAAGGCTTAATCAATGAGGCAATCATTAACCGGGCGTTTTGCAAAACGCCCCTACTCATGAGACATAATTGCCTTGTTTACTATAAATGTAAGTTTTTCCTCAAATCCCCAAAGATGCCGCGCATTCTTGCCCTCGATTACGGTAAGCGCCGCACGGGCATTGCCGTTACCGACCCCCTGAAAATCATTGCGAACGGGCTGACGACCGTTGAGACTCCCAAACTGCTTGCCTGGCTCAAAGACTATGTGAGCCGCGAGCGCGTGGAACTCTTCGTCGTCGGCTTACCCACGCAGCCTGACGGGCGGCCTTCGGAAAATCAGCAGCGCGTCAAGTCGTTTTGCGGCGAACTGCGTAAGGCTTTGCCCGACATACCCATCGCTTTCTACGACGAACGTTTCACCTCCGTGCTTGCCCACCGTGCCATGATCGACGGCGGGCTGGGGCAGAAGCGGCGGCGCGACAAAGCCCTTGTCGACGAAATCAGTGCCTGCATCATTCTGCAATCCTACATGGAGAGCAAAGGGCAAATCTTTTAGTTTCTTTTCATTATGATTCTTCCCATTTACACTTACGGGCAATCCGTGCTGCGCAAGGTCGCTTCCGACATCACGCCCGACTATCCCAATCTGCCGCAACTCATCGAAAACATGTTTGAGACGATGTATCGCAGCGATGGGGTAGGGTTGGCTGCTCCGCAAATCGGGCTTGACATTCGCGTGGTCGTCATCACGCTTGACGTGCTCAAAGACGATTATCCCGAATATGCTGGCTTCAACAAGGCTTATATCAATCCGCATATCCTCGAATATGATGAGAGCGAAACTGTCTCGATGGACGAGGGTTGCCTCTCCCTGCCTGGCATTCATGAGCCCGTGCGCCGCCCCACGCGCATACGCGTACGCTATCAGGACCCCGACTTCACGGAACACGAAGAGTGGGTCGACGGATATTTGGCGCGCGTGATGCAGCACGAGTTCGACCATCTCGAAGGCAAGGTCTTTACCGACCGCATTTCGCCCCTGCGCAAGCAGATGGTAAAGAGCAAGCTGGCAAGCCTCGCCAAAGGCAAGGTGCGCTGCTCCTACAAGGTGAAGACGGCAAGGTAAGGGCGTTTACTCAAATGCCCCTACTTATTTATTTATATCCACAAAAACTATGACTTTGCGCCTCAGAATGTTTCTTTTTGCGGTGGTGGCCCACATTGCCGCCGCCACGGCGCAACTCAACGTGGATATGACCATTATGCTCGGGCGCAACGCCTTGGGTATGGACGATTACCTTTCGGCCATACATTATTTCAATCAGGCCATTGCCGCAAAGCCTTTTCTTTCAAAGCCTTACTTTTACCGCGCCTATGCCAAGTTTACGCTTGAAGACTATTCCGGCGCAAACGACGACTGTACGGCGTCCATCAACCTCAATCCTTACATGGCGGAGGTGTATAGCCTGCGCGGACTGTGTCGCATCAACCTCAAAGACTATGCCGGCGCGGAGCAGGACTATACGCGCGTGCTCTTAGAGATGCCCGACGACCAAGGCTGCATCTACAACCGCGCCCTCTGCCGCCTGCAACTCAAAGACTATGCCCGCGCCGACAGCGACCTCACCAATATTCTTAACCGTTGGCCCGGCCTTTCGCGTGCCTATCTCGTCAAGGCACAGATCCGTCTCGAAGAGAAAGACACGCTCGGCGCGCTGGCGTGGATGGACACGCTCCTTGTGAAGAAGCCCCGCGAGCAGGCGGCTTGGAGTTTCAAGGGATATTATGCCTTGCAGCACGAGGACTATGCCGCCGCCGACTCTTTCCTCACCCGCGCCATCGCACTGCGTCCCGACGACCACGAATATTACGTGGCGCGTGCCCAGGCTCGCCAGTCGCTGGACCGTTTCAATGAGGCTTTGGCCGATTACGACAAAACGCTCCAACTGGTGCCCGAGCATTTCGTGGCGCACTACAATCGCGGCCTGCTGCGCTCGCTCATCGGCGACTATAACCGTGCCATTGAGGACTTTACCTTTATCCTGAAAAAAGAGCCCGACAACACGCTGGCGCGTTACAACCGCGCCGAATTGCGCGAAAAGGTAGGGCAGTTCCGTGGGGCGATTGCCGATTACACGGAACTCATCAAGGCGTACCCCAACTTTATTTACGGCTATATGGCGCGTGCCAACTGCCGCCGCAAAATCGGCGACAAGGACGGCGCGGCAAAGGACGAGACCGTAGTGGCGCGCAGCACGCTCGACCTTACCTATCAGCAAAACAAGCCGAAGCAAAGGGATATCCGCCACGTGCGCAAGCGTTCCGAGCATGCGCTGGAGCAATACCGCCAGTTTGTGGAGGAAGACTCGGGCAAGGTGCTCGACATCCTTGGCGACCTCTACGGCAAGGTGCAAAACCGCAAGGCCGAGCAAGAACCGCTGCCGATGTTTGAACTGACGATGCAAAATCGCAGCAAGCGCAAGCACGCCGCCACGGCTTTCCTGCCCGAACTCAAAGACCTGCAAGTTCTGGACACGCCCGAGCGCCGTCTCGTATTTTCCACTGTTGCCGAGAAAGGCAATATCGACGAGGCGCGGCACGACGAAAGCCGCCTCGCCGTCGCCCGCACCGCCCTCGCGCCTGCTGCCGGTGCGCTGCTCGCTTCGGTGGTTCAGGCATCGCTCTACAATTATGAGGCTGCCATAGCCGAGGCCGAGGCGGCTGCCAAGGCCGACACGCTTTCGCGCCTGCCGCTCATGCAGTTAGCGGCATTGCTGGCACGACAAACGCCCGCCGACGGCATTGCCGCCGGCGAAAAGCCCGCTTCCTCCGAGGTCGCCCTCACGCGCAGCAATAAGGCGTTGCAAACCCTCGACAGGGCACTGACGCTTTCGCCCGGCGACGCATATATATATTACAACCGTGGCTGCCTCTACATGCAGCGCGGCGACATGAAGGCGGCCGCCGACGATTTCACCCGTGCCATTGAAAAAGACCCCCGTCTGGCCGAGGCCTATTTCAATCGCGGCATCATTGCCCTGCGCTCCGGCGACACCTCTGCCGCCATGCGCGATTTTAGTAAGGCGGGCGAGTTGGGCATTTATCAGGCATACAATCTTTTGAAACAATGTATGCAGAAAATTGATAAGCCGTAGGGGCTGCAACGCCCCGTGTGGCGATAAGGGTGACGCGCTCAATGCGCGTGGCATTTTTGCGCTGGCGCAAAAATGCCGAATGTATTATTCGCGGCACACGCTTCCCCAGGCGTTGCCTGGGGCTAAGGGCAACAACTGGGCTTACAGCCCGCCCCAATGATACCCATGGCATAAATCAATGCACTAAACATTTTCGGGTGTTTGCAAATAAAAAACTCCGCACGCAGAACATTCTGCGTGCGGAGTTGCGTTTAGGGGGTTGTTGGGGTTATACTTTATTTGATAACCTTTTTGCCGTTGAGGATGAATACGCCCTGTACGGGGGCTGCGTTGAGGCGGCGGCCGCTGAGGTCATACATCACGTCTTTCGTCTTGCTTTCGGTGTTGAGGCTGTTGATGCCGGTTTCTTCACCGCCCGTGATGGTGAGCAGAGCGTCGACAATCTGTCCGCCGTTGGCGATGATACCGTTAGCACCGGTAGCCGTGCCGTCGGCTGCGAGCTGACCGCCCGGGTCTACGCTGTTCCAGTCGATTTTGAAACGAATGCGGTACGTGCCGTTCGTGCCGGGAGCGGTGAACGAGGGAGGATTAACCACGGCGCGGGCATTGCCCGTAAGACGGGTGCCTGCCGAGTTATAGCCGCTGCTGTCGTCGTTGAAATTGCCCGAGTAGAACGAGAAAGCGTAAACTTCCGTGTCGGTCTGCGTGGTGCTGCCTTCGGTGAAAGAGAAGTGCTTGTCGTTGTCGGCATCGATGAACACGTAGCCGTGCATCCAAGAACCTGTCCAGTTGAACGTCGTGGTCAGCGTGCTGCCTGCGGTGCAGGTGAAGTGCGCGTTCTCGTCTTCGGTGAGGTCGATGTAAGGCTTGCGGCTGGAAAGGGATACGCTTTGTGCCGTCTGTCCGCTTTCGGTCAGCGTGATGCTGTTGATATAGCGGTCGGTGCGGGTGGCAGAAGCGTCCTTGTCGAAGTTGACGGGATAGTCCTCGGCAACCTTAATCGTGTAAGAGAGGTTGAACGCGGGGTTGTAGGTTGCGCCGTTGCTTACGCCCTTGTCTTCGGCTGAGGTATCAACGTTGCTGTCGAAGATGAACTTCTCGGGCACTGCGATGCGGTACGTACCGTTGGTGGCGATTTCGTCTGCGAGCGTAACGATTACCTTCGTGCCGTCGGTCTCGCTCTTGGCGAAGGCGGCGGTGGTAACGGTGGCGTTGGAAGCGTCTTTCACGTCAAGAGCCGTTTCGCTTACGAGACCTACTTCTGCGGGAAAGGTCAGCGTAATGGTGCTGAGGCTTTCGAGGCGGCTGCCGTTTTCAGGGTCGGAAGCCGTGAGGGTAAAAGTGTCAGACGGAGCTTCCACTTCGGAGAGCGAGCCGTCGAAAGCGAATACGCTGCTGCCGGGGAGCGTCACGGTGAGCTGCGTGTCGTAGCTGATGGCCTGGCCTTCGGCGAAGCCGGGGAGGGCATCCTGTACGCTGAACGACTTAACGAAATACATTGCGCCGTTCACGTTGGCGGGAATGTTGAGCGCGTCGCGCAGCGTGAAGGTGTAGGTCTGCGAAGAGTTGCTGCCGTTGCGCAGGGCGAGGGTAGCCTTTGTGCCGTTCCAAGAAGCCCAACCGTATACGTTGGCCTTAGAGCCGTCCCAAGGATTGCCGCCTACCCAGTGAGCATCGGGCAATACGTCGGCATTCTTCTTCTGCCACTTGATGCACTCGGCGAGGTCACCCCAGAGTGCACCGCCGTTGATGCTGTTCATGCGTTCATAGTCGTTGTAGAGTTCCACCATGCCAGAGCCGCATACGAAGGCGCAGCGCAGTTCGCGGCGTGCGGGTTCGTAGGCCATGTTCTTGCTCACCTGTCCGTGGGTGGAGAGAATGAAGCCGTGGGTCATCAGCGTGTTGATGGGGCAGATGGGAGAGTTCGTCACGTAGTTCTGGTAAACGAGGCGGTCGCGGTAGGTAATCCAGTTTTCGCGGTCGATGCTGTTGTTGCCAATCGTGCCGTAGTCGCCTTCCTGACGCCACGTAGCGTCGGTGTAGTGATACCAGAAGGGGCTTGCCCACGTGCCGACGGTGGTGTTGAAGAAGATGTCGCGCTTGAGCTCTTCGCGCACGAAGCGTTCGAGGCGGATAATACCTTCGGCGTTCTCATTGCCCGTGTCGCCTGCATCGGGACCAACGGCAGAGAACTGTGCGGAGATACCGTCGAACTTGAAGAAGCGGAAGTCGCCGTTGTTCTGCGTGAGGTTCTTGGCGGCAGCCTTAAACGTAGCGTAGTATTCGGGGTTGGAGAGTTCCATCTTCTGTCCCTTGTTTGTCCAGTACTGGCGGCGGTAGTTGCCGCTTTGGCCGTAGCCGCCCACCGGGCCGAGCCATGCGCCTACGCCAGCGCCCATCTGGGCGGCGAGGGCGGCGATGTCACGCATTTCGTTGGGGAAGCCGGCGTGGAAGGTCCACGTGCCGTAGTTATCCCAGCCGTCGTCGATGACGAAACTGCTCGGGCCAACGCCGTAAACGTCGTAGAAGTCGCTCTTCCAGTGGTTGAGCACGTCGAGCACCTGATTGGCGTTCATGTTGTTGGTAGGATTGGCTGCGTTGTTGCGGTCGATGTTCAGTTCATACCAAGAGATGTAGCAGGGGTTAGCGCGCCAGGGCACTGCGCGTTCGCGTTCGGAGTAGGCGAGGAACGAGCGGCGCTTCTGCGTCTTGTGGATATTGCTGTTGTCCTGTGTGCCGTCCTGGGCAATCAGACCTACAACGCCGCTAATCTTCCAAGTTTCGCCGGCGGCGAGCGTCGTGTTGCGGCTCCAAAGGCCTTGGATGCCCACTACGTCGGTGGTGATGGCTGCGCCTTCTTTCGGCGTGTAAATCTTCACGGTCATCGTAGAGTTGGCATCAACCTCTTCGGTTGCTTTCTCAACGAATACGCGGATCTTGAACGTGCCGGCGTAGGGAGCGGTGAAGACAAACGTGTTATTGCTGTGCTCATTGCCGGAGAAGCCCGAGTGGTAGTCGCTGGCGGCTACGTCGCCGGCATTGTCGAGCAGGTCGGCGCCGCCAAAGTTGAGGCGGTGGTTACCGCTGGTGTATGCCACGGTGACTTCCACCTTCTGATTAGCCTCGAGCGTCACGCCTTCCTTCGTGTAAGCGAGCACGTTGGGATAGTTTGCGCCCGTTGCTTCGATAACGCGGTTGGGCAGGCTTGCGCTTGCCACCGTAGTCCAAGAAGTAGCGGTGAGCGAAATGGGGTCGAGTGTCGTGGTGAGCGTGTAGTTGTCTTCCGCGCCGGAAGCCTCGCCCACGGTGTTGTAGGCCACGGGGTTTTCAAGACCGGCGAAGATCTTGTTGCTCATCAGCACGGCGCCGCGCGTGTTGCCCACGGTAGCGGGCGTAGAGCCAGCGGCTTGCGTGTCTACGTTGTAGATAAGGGGAATGACGTTGTACATGTCTACGTCGTTAGCGCCTGTCAGCTCCATCTCGGTGCGGAGGTAGTGGCTGCCGTCGCGGAGCACGGCTTTCCACACGATGTTCACCGTTGCGCCCTTATAAGTATAGGTGTAGTTGGCAACGAGTGCGAGGCCGTTGTAGTGCTCTGCACCGCCCACGGCTGCGCTTTCGCCCGTGAGGGTCTCGGTCGTAACGCTGTTGAGCGTCATGGCAGAGGCGGGCACGTTGTCGCCCGAACCGAAGGCAACGGTAAATACTTCCGTGCCGGGGAGGAGGTTCATGGCGTTGGAGCCGGCGAAATAGAGCGAGTTGTTAGCCTTTACGAACGAGGCTGCCAGCACGTTGTTGTAGAGCGTGTAGGTGTCGGCGGTCGTTGCCACTTTGGCTTCGCCCACGGCTTCCTGCTGCGCGGGATAGAGCACGGCGTTGGTGTAGGCCGTGGCGGCGGGCTGCTCGGGAATGGTGGCGTAGGCCACGGTGATGGTCTTCGTCACGTCGTTCACGGAGATGATGACAAACTTGCCCTCTTGTGCCGTTGCGCTCACCGCGCTCTTTTGCAGGCGACCCTCGCTGGTCACGGTCTGGCCGTTGGTGTAAGCCGTGCCGTTAACGGTAACGGTCGTGCCGGCGGGCGCTACGATGGTGTAGGTGTGGGTCTGCAAGTCGGCTTCGGCAAACTGCCAGCGGCTGCCGCCGTCGTTTGCGCCGTTGTCCTTCCAATAGCCAAGCGTAGTGGTGCCATCGAGAGGGTTAGCCGAATCGTTTACGCCCTGAAACCAGTTAAGGTACTTAGTGGCCACGCTTGTCGTGTTGTACAGGGCAATCTCATAATAGTCGCCCGAGTAGTTGTTACACTTGAAGTAAGCGCCGTCGGTTTTGCTGTCGGTCAGCCGGAGAAAACCTTTGGTGCCGTCGGAGTAGCTTGCGGCTTTGGTGTAGCTCAGCCACTTCTTGGAAGTGTAGCAATAGATGTAGTAGGTATCAGAGATACCAGCCGAATAGAAGGCAAACAGCGCTTTGTTCTCGTCTGTCTGCGTGGGGGCGGTGTAGCCATTGGCGTAATAGCCGTTACCGCTCACCATTGTGTAGAGGTGCTCCGGCTTCCCGTTTGACGGGTCGGTCGAGGACGCCTCAATCTTGTCGGCCCACGCCTGTCCGGCAAAGCACAGAAGCAGGGCCATCAAAGAGAAATACTTTTTCATAAGCATTACACAGAGGTTTTAGGTTGATAATAAAAGGTTAATAAAAAGTTGTTTTGTCAATGGAGTAGGGGGCAGAGATTGGAATTTGCAGTGTTATGGATTTTAGACAAAAACATTCAAAACCGCTTGTGCCGTTTGAAGCCCGAGGGCTACGCCGCCGGACTTAATGCCGAGCCCGTGAGCTTGTGGCTCACGCTCGTCCTTAATTCCTGCGGCTGCGGTCGGTTCCCGGCCGCTTCAAACGTCGCAAGCAAAAAACAGGAAAAAGTAAAGCATTACTATGCCATATCCTTTTTTAAGATAAAAAGTATTTGTCTACTTTTTTCTGTTTTTTGCTTGTCCTGTGTGAGGTGGCTGCCTTGCAGCCACAGCCTTAACGGATAAAGCAAGAGACGAAAAGCTCTGCTTTCAGGCTCGTGGTTTATCTGTTAAGGCGGCCTTTGGCCTCACACAGAACAAGCGGTTTTTATTGTTTTTGTTCCAAAAATGCTTTTTGTTTTTACACCTTCAAGAACACGCCGCAGCGATACATCGCCAGCAGCAGGGCAAATACGATGGCGAAATTGCCAAACGTGAGCCACGCCTCGTAGAAATCGCCCAAAAGCGGCGCAAGCCCGTAACTCACCGACTGCACCGCGCTGCGGAAGTTCACCACCTCGCCTATCATGTAGGCGGCGATGGAGTTCATGCCGTATATCTTGAGCCAATTCAGCCCCCGGCTGTGTCCTTTAACGTCTATCCACCAGTAGAACAGCCACATCAGCAGGAAGCACAGGCCGCCCGAGAAGAGCGTCATGCTGCCTGTCCATATCCTTTTGATGATCGGCATTTCCAGGCTCCACAGCAGCCCTGCCGCCACCAGCGCGATGCCTATGGCAAAGAGGAGCCGCGCGGCTTTTTCGGAATTGGCCTTGCCGTGCTTCTTGATAATCTGTCCGGCAAATGCGCCGAGCAGCACCGTTACGCCAAACGTCAGCGAACTGAGTATCCACGAATAGGACGCATCGCCCTGAAAGCGTCCCAGCACCAGCGCGTCGAGGCGCAGGGCAAAGTTGCCCTCCGGCGTGTAGTCGCCCAAGAGCATCGTCGGCACGGTGTAGCCTGCCAGCAGCAGCGCGGCGGCTATGATTTGCCCTTTCACCTTGCAGTTTAGCACAATCAGGGCCGTGATGAGGTAGCCTGCGGCGATGGCCTGCAGGGTGTTGGTATATATATAAATATTGTGTGGGTCAAAGCCGAGCAGGTTGCCCTGCACCACCATGCCCAAGAGAAACAGCACGAAGAAGCGTTTCACCACCTTGCGGTAGACAGCCGCCTTGCCGCCGCCGGCCAGCATTTTGCCGAAAGAGAACGGGATAGACGTGCCGCTGATAAAGAGGAAGAGCGGCATCACCAAGTCCCACGCGCGGAAACCAGCCCACGCCTCGTGGTCGAGTTGATAAAGAATGGCTTTGGCGGCGGGCGCGTCTATCTGCCACAACACGGCGCACGCCACTGGCTGCAGGAATACCAGCAGAAAGAGGTCAAAGCCCCGCAGAATGTCTAACGAGGCAAGCCGACGGTGTTGTGCGTCCATAGTATCGGGTAACAGGTATGCTTTTCTAATATGCCAAACGGGCGTTTTGCCCATTTTACCTTGCAAAAATAGGTCTTTTTGCCAAGAAAATAAAAACGCGCCTCCGCGTGCACGCCTTAAAAACCGACTTTTGCCGCTTTTCTTATAAGGCAAACGCTCTTTTTGGTGACATAAAAGGCACTTAATTATAAGAGAAAATGCTTTAATTGAAAACTACAAATTACAAAACGGTGGGGGGCATTCATAAAAATGTTTAATAATCGGAATTTCCCTAATTCTTTTACGTGATAGTTACTCAAATTTTAAGGAACTTTGCAGCCGAAATCATTTATTTTATAGGTTTCTCTCTCATTGAGAAGATTTTTATTCTTATTATTTCAACTAATATCAAAAACACTATGAACAAAAAGTACTTCTTTTTGCTTACGCTCCTCTTTGCCTTTCTGGGGGGGGGAAAATCTGAAGCGCAGATTTCTGCGACCAGTGAAATTACCAATCAAAAGGCTTACACAATTAAAAGTGTCGATCGCGGTTACTTTTATTTTAACACAGCGGATAACACGACCCTTTATAGTTCGGGCGTTAATAACGTAGCACCGACAAGTTCTCAAGCAAACAATCAGTTTGCTTTTCTTCGAGGACTTAACACACCTTCTGGTGAATATTATCTTTATAGTGTAGGTGCGCAGAAATTTGTTGATATTTCTGCCGCTACTACTGTGGGCGGCGAAAGCATCCATGGTATGCTGTTGTCGGATACTCCCTCAAACGCATCAAAGATTACCTTAACGCAATCGGATAATGCAAGGTATACGGGTTATATTATAAAATATGTCAGTCAAAGCAGCAAAAAAGTTAATGTTACAAATTGGCATCATTACGGAAATACATATATAAAAATATTTACTTGCG